>NZ_JBDNJQ010000049.1:0-47591 GCF_051172895.1 Nostoc sp. CALU 1950
GATAAATCGCCGTCTCTACAAGGATCAATCTTTCGTCTTGACGGCGATTTATCGCGTCTCCTGTCTTAACCGAACCGTATTGTGACAGCCCCTACCAGTTAGCTTTAATTACGCCGACTTACTTAATGGTTTTCTTCTAACCACGCCTGAAACATCAACACATCCCACAAATAATTTTGCCAGTCTTGCTCAGATGAAAGATGTTCTGCCCATTTTTGGCGAATCGGCTGCGGATTCAAAAATCCTTGTTGCTGTAGCCGATTTTCATCTAGTAGGTTTTCAGCCCAGTCTCGTAAAGGAACGCGCAACCAACTATCAATCGGCATCCCAAACCCCATTTTTGGGCGCTCAATCAAGTTTTGAGGTACATACTTATACAAAATCTGACGCAATAGCCATTTACCCTGACCATTACGGATTTTCAGAGACAATGGTATGCGCCAAGCTAATTCCACTACGCGGTGATCTAAAAATGGTATTCGACTTTCTAAACTCACAGCCATGCTGGCTCGATCAACCTTGACTAGGATATCGTCTGGGAGATAATTCACTGTGTCAAGGTACATCATCTGGTGAATGAAATCGGGTAACTGCGATAATTGTTGGCGATCGCAGTAGTTCATCAAAGGCTTTAAACTATCTACTACTAATCCTTCTCGCTCCTTCCAATGAGAAATCATTTCTGTGTACAAAGCTTGGGCATCAGGAACAGCCAAAATTTCCGCAATCCAGTGCAATTTATCCCCAGGAGTAGGTTGCTTGAGTTTACTTGGTAGCAAGTCTTGAAAGTTAGCCAAAGCACAATTCCAAGTTTGAGGCGATAAGCTAGACAGGGTACATGCAGCAGTCTGGCGCAAGGTTGGAGGTATCCAGCCAATCTTTTGCCAAGTGCTGTCACCCCAAAAATAGCGTGTGTATCCCGCAAAGAGTTCATCGCCACCATCCCCAGAAAGGCTAACTGTTACGTCCTGTTTCGCAAGCTGGGATATTAAGAAAGTCGGAATTTGGGAACTGTCAGCGAAGGGTTCATCATAAAGTGTCGGTAGCTTTGGGATAACAGCAAGTGCATCTTTTGGGGTTACATAAAGTTCTGTATGGTCTGTACCTAAATGCTGTGCTACTGCTTTGGCATAATGTGCTTCATTGTAACTATCTTCATCAAAACCGATGGTAAATGTTTTCACCGATTGGTTACTTTGAGCTTGCATTAAAGCTACTACTGTGGAGGAATCAATCCCTCCTGAAAGAAAAGCTCCTAGTGGCACATCTGCAACCATCCGTAGTCCGACTGCATCTTGTAATAACGCCTCCATCTGTGCAACAGCTTCCATTTCCGACCCGGTGAAGGGTTCATTAACACCGAACTCAGCGGCTTTGATTGCAAACCAGTAGGGCACTGGATTGGGATGAGTATCCACGCCGTTCCAAGTGAGGATGGTTCCCGGTGGTAACTTATAGATACCTTCGTAGATTGAATAGGGTGCAGGAACGTAGTTATTTCGGAGATAAACCGCTAAAGCATCACGGTTGATTTTTGCTTGGAAAGCGGGATGAACTTTCAAAGCCTTTAACTCGGAACCAAATAGAAAAGTTTGGCCCATCCAACCATAATAGAGAGGTTTTTCACCCAAGCGATCGCGCCCTAAATGCAAAATTCGCTCTTGACGATCCCACAAGGCAAAGGCAAACATCCCATTAAAGCGCCCAATTGCCTCATGTAACCCCCACTGACTAAAACTAGCCAGCATCACCTCAGTATCAGAACGTCCCCTAAAATGATGGCCTAGTGATTCAAGTTGACGCTTTAACTCCAAAAAGTTATAAATTTCGCCATTAAAAACAATTACATAGCGACCATTCGCAGATATCATCGGCTGATGTCCTTCTGGCGAAAGGTCTACAATCGCCAGTCGTCGATGCCCCAAAGCCATACCTATCTCTGCATCAACCCAACTCCCGCCATTATCTGGCCCTCGATGTAAAAGCGTGTCTGACATCTGCTGAACTATGTAGCACAGTTCATCAGAGTTGACTTGTCTAGAGATATTCCAAAAACCAGCAATGCCACACATGGAATTTTAGCCTTCCAATTGAGTTTTTTTGTAAGAATTCAGCACCCAAGAGATCCTGAATTCTTAGAGGTTGTTTGAAAAGTGTTTCACTGTGACTTTAGGCACTTTTTGATCCCCCCTAACCCCCCTTGCAAAGGGGAGAACCGGAATCAAAGTCCCCCTTTTTAAGGGGGATTTAGGGGGATCTAAAATTTTTGATACCAACAAGATAACTTTTCAAACATCCTCTGACATTTTTTTGATTTTCATGATGAATTTCCTACTTTAAATCTTTGCTCTAACTCACTCGCCGCAGTCATAGCAGCCATTAATGAAAACATGATTAGGATGTAGCGTTCTTCTAAAATATTATGGCTAAATAGCCCCCAAAGAAGAATAAAAGCAGCAAAAGCCAAGCCAATATATTTAGTTTCACCGTGGGCATCTTGTATTACTGCATATACTAATACAGGTAAAATCAAAGCACCTAAAAATCCGTGGTCTGCCATGTAGTATAAATAGATATTGTGTGTAGATATGTTCATATTCCAGGTTAAAGTTGAAGCAATTCCATTACCAAAAATTGGATGCTCAGTAAACATCTGCCAAGCTAATTGAGCTACTTCTAAACGCGAATCAGCAGAATCTTCAGAATCAGAAGTTGAAACGTTTTGGAACCATGAAATTCTTTCAAGAGAGTTTTGACTCAAGCTCAAATTTCGTAATAGTTCTTCTGACCATTGTGAGCCTAAACTAATAATTATTGTTCCTACTCCCAACACCCAATAAAGTAATTTATTCAGATGCAGTACACGGGTGATAGTAAAAATAATAACTGTAACTAACCAGCCAAGAATAGCTCCTCTAGAAAATGTCAACAGCACCCCAATACCGATGATAGATACGAAAGGTAAACGATATATTGGTTGCAATAGACTCACACTAAAAATCATGCCAAGTACTAATGCAGCCCCATCATTATTGGGATTTAGATAAAATCCGGCAGACCGCCCACCAGTACCTAATGAATTAAATGCAATTGGATTAAAAAACTCATAAATGTTGTTGAATACAGCCATTAATACTGCAATAAAAATTGCCCATCTAGTCCAGAGATGAATATTATTATTTTTGGAGAAAATCAGGGACATTATTATGATAAATATCACTGACAAAATTCTTTTCCTTAATTCTTCAACAATAATTTCAGTAGGTATTGAAAATAGTATGAACCATAAACAAGAGACAACGAGAAAACCAAGACACCAAATAATTACAGGGCGTGGGATGTATTTTTTATTTGAAAGAAGCAATGGGGTGGAGGCAATACCAAAGAAGATAATCCAATACAACGGAGGTTGAGAGAAGATTCCTGATGTATACAAATAAGAATTAATTTCTGTGAAAAAAGTGAAAATAGCAACTATTGCCAGGGCACATTGATAATAAAATAGTAAATCTATTTTTTTACTTAGAGATGAATTCATGAGATAGACCAAGTAAAGCTGCTTCGGTTTTAAGGGCTAATTGAGCTACTGAGAAATGGTCAATAATTCGCTGTCGAATTTTGGTGCGATCGCACCCATAAATACCAATAGTTTCTATCAGCTTTTTCATAGCATTTTTCAAAGCCTCTGGATTTTTAGGAGGTACTACTACATCGATATCACCAACAATCCAAGCAGAATCACCTACATCTGTCACCACACAAGGTACACCGCAAGCCATCGCTTCTCCAATTACATTGGGGAATCCTTCTGTATAGGATGAAGAAACAACAATATCTAGGGCATTGTATATTGCAGGCATATCTGTACGCGCTTTTACCCAGATCACTTGATCAGAAATACCTAATTTATTAGCCAGTTCGTACAACTCCTGTGCATATTTTTCTGAGCCACTACCCACACAGACGAAACGGATATCCTGTCTCTCTTCAAAGAGTAATGCTGCTGCTTTAAGAAATGTGGGATGGTCTTTTCTTATATCTAGTCGCCCCACTAAACCGATTAAAATAATGTCTTGATAAATTCCCCATGAGCTTCGTATTTTTATCCGATCTTTTTGATCAGGTTTAAATAATTCGATATCAATACCATTAGGAATTACCGTCATCTTGTTAGCAGGAAATCCATGAGTGAGGTAATATGCTCGACCAGCATAAGAATTAACAATAATTAGGTCAGCAAAGCGAGATAAAAGACACTCTAACTGGAAAAGCAAACTACCTAACCAATCGTAAAAATTAGGTTCTACGTTAGATGAGCGTATTCCCCAAATCATGCGGGTTGAGGGAAAAAAAGGCTTCAATAAGATAGTGATTAAATTCGGTATTCCAATATATCCATGCAATATATCAGGATGTATACGTTGAAGATGCTGAAGAAGATCCCAAAAGAAGCCAAATAAATGCCAGCGCCCTTTTTTATCCAAACAGATTATAGGTATTCCATTATCTTTTAAGTCTTTATCTAAAGATAATAAACTACTAGGGTAAAAGCATAAAACAGTTATATCAAAGTATCGTTTTTCAAGAGCTTTTGCTAGTGTTACTAATTGTCTTTCGGCTCCTCCATAGTTAAGGTCACGAATGAGGAATACAATCTTTTTTTTCATGTATTTGAAAATATAAATTAGTTGCTAAATCTGGAAAACCTCTCTCTAAATCTCTCTCCTTTTAGGAGAGAGACTTTGAATTTCCCCCTTCCCGCGACGAGTTGGGGGTTAGGGGATTAGGTTTTTCATCGGCTTTTCCATACGTGAAAAGTCAGTAATAACTTCAGCTAACACTTCTTCCCACATTCCCATAATTTTCTCTACGCTAAATCGTTCGATTATTTCTGGCGCACGAACAGCTAAAGATTTCCGTTGTTCTTCATCAGATATCAGTCGTTCCATTGCTGCGGCTAATGCTGACACATCTTCATTTGGAACCAAGATGCCATCTATGCCATCACGAATAATCTCTCGTGGGCCACTGGGACAATCTGTAGAGATGACTGGTAATCCAGATGCCATCGCTTCGCAGAGGGCATTAGGAAAACCCTCAAAGCGGGAAGACATAACAAAAATCTCCGCTTGCTGCAAAAAATCATAGTTATTTTTCACCATTCCAGGGAAATAAACGCGATCGCTCAATCCAAGTTGGTTACGCAAAGATTCCAAGTCTGGGCGTAGTTTACCGTCTCCCAAAATTGTCAATGTCCATTCTGGATAACGATTATTCAGTTGTGCAAAGGCTTGCAGCAGTAAATCAAAGCCTTTCTCTGGGACAAAGCGTCCCATTGCAACGAGCGATCGCTCTCTTAAAACTTTGTCTGATGATTGTTTTTCTATCGGTGGTAATACAACCATATTAGGGATAATACAGCTATTATTTTGTAGCTCTAATGGGAAACAATCTCTTGCTCTTTTAGTTTGAAAAACAATCCGATCTGCAAATGGATAAGTCTGTTGTCGTAGTTGTTTCCAAGCCCCACCTAAATAACTTTTTATTGGATTACTACGTTCAGATATCACCACTGGTATATTCAACCATCGCGTTGTTAATAAAGTGATCGCATTAATTTTAGACATGAAACTAATCACAACATCTGGTTTGCTGTTGATAATTGCATTCCGTAATGTTCCGATGCGGTTCAAATTATTATAGATACCAATAATCGCATTGGGAGATTTACTAGCGATGCCTAACGGAGTGTACAGAACACGACTATCTAAATCAAATTGGGATATTTTATTATCATCAAATGTCAATATAGTAATTTGCCATCCCTTGGCTGCCCAGTAATTTGCCATGATTGACATGACACGTTCTGCACCACCATAAGTCAGTGAATAAATAATCAGTGTTAGTCTCATTTTTGTAAATAGTTAATTATTTTCAATTTGCTGAAAAATCTATTAGTTTTTTATTGGCAAAATAGGTTAAAAAGAAGAATGAGAAAATATAAACACAAGCAGTAGATAAAGCGATACCTGTAACACCCAACCATTGCATAAACACATAATTCAGAAAAATATTGATGCTTAAGTTACAAGCAGAACCCCACATCAATATATGATTTAATTGCATTGCAGAAATTAACCTAACAGCCAAAATTCCTGCGACATAAAAAGGTATTTGTAAGGCAAATGAATTTTGGATTTGAGCTACTAATTGAGTATCGTTAGCTGTAAACGAACCTCTTTGAAAGAGTATCTGGACTATAGACTCAGAAAATATAAACAAGAATCCTGCCAGTAAAGTAGTCGTGACAAAAATGATTTGCATATATCGCTTAAGTGTGCGATGTGTACCTATCCAATCCTTAGAAGCTACCATTTTGGAAAAATAGGGAATCACAGCAGTACTTAATGCTGTGGTAGCTAAAGATATCGGGAAGGCAATGAGCTTGTTACCGTAACTCAGTGCTGCTACACTACCAGGTGATAGCATTGCTGCCATAGATTGATCTACTAGATTTGTACTACACATCAGAAAGCCACCTGCAATCATTGGGAAATACTGGCTAACAACCTGACGTAGATGAGTATCAAACCCATACCATTTGGGAAGCCATGAAATGCCTTGTCGGTGTAGTGCTGCTCCTAAAAGAGTTATTTCTACTGCTGCACCGCAGACTAACCCCGCTGCTAAAGCGAAAATACCCCAAGATTTGAGCATTAAGAGCAATAAGACGCTAATAGTTGGAGTGAGAATAGGTGACAAAGCTGCTAGAGCAAAACGCTCTCCTGCGTTCAATACAGCGCTCCAGATGATAATAATCCCACTTAAGAGAACAAAAGGTGCGATCGCACAGAGCAAATGAAAAGTCATATCTAACTTTTCGGGACTGAACCCAGCAGCAATATATGGTAAATACAGGTGGGCGCTAGCTAGCATAACTATTGTCGTGATTCCTAATAGTCCCAAACCGCTGATTGTGGCTCCAGAGAAAAGCCTTTGGGCTACTTTTATACCTTCCTGCTCTCGTACCTGCATATAGACGGGTATAAGAGCAGTATTAAAAGAACCAGCAACGACATTAATGATAAAAGAAGGAACCAACAAGGCAATTAAAAATGCATCTAAGTCGTCTCCAGTACCAAATCTTTGAGCAACCACCAATTCTTTACCTACAGCCGCAACTTTCACCAATCCTGTTAATAAACCAACTATCATCGCTGCACCAAAAATTTGGCGATTGATAGAGCCGCTAGTCAGTTGCTTCCAGTAGTCAACTAAGCTTTGCAAACGCCACATTTTCATACCGTATTGGGAAGAATTTAGGGATTTCCAAGAAATAAATTATCCAATCTTGTGGGGTGGGCATCTTGCCCGCCTTTGACTATGGGCGGGCGAGACGCCCACCCCACAATAAATAGTTGTATATTTTTTATTTGGGAGTCCCTTAGAATTATTCAATCCGAAATCTAAAATCTAAAATTCGATAAGCGTAATAAAGGTAATTGAGATAAACTCATATAAATTTTCAACAAATGTAAATATAGTTTGCCCTTGATTGTGATGCCATTAATACAGTTAAAATTCTTGACAATTTCTCCACCAAATTTTTCTTTAAACTGATTAATACCTAATTTCTCCTGATCAGTGTTTCCGGTATACCAGCCTCCAAAATCATAAACGGAAATTCCTAAATTTTTAAATCTCACTATATCTTGCCAGTGGTGGTAACGATTCGCTCGTCCTAAAATCGATTGATAGGAAGTATCATTACTATTTTTAAGTGAAGCAGAATGCAAAAGGCGAACTCTATTATTACTACGATAATAAATGTGCCAAATTAAAGATTCTCCATTTTGTAACTTGATCCGGGAAATATCAATTGCGCCCGCATCTACACGATTTTGTAGCTGATTTCTATTAATCTTAGATAATCCTTTTTGAGAAGCAAAGGAATCATAAAAATCAGAAACTTGGTTGATAATATCAGAGTTTATATCCTCAAAATATTCATAAACAACCTGGTCTTTTTGCTCTGCTCGACGAATCTTATATCTATCATTGCTACTAATACTTTCCCATAGTTCATCCTGACTTTTAGTTAGGGCAATTAATCTTGTATGAAATTCATCAGACTGACCACCTTTAATAGGCTGTATCCATTGCCTATAATGGAGTACATCTACATTACTTAATTCTGGTGGATCTTCATCAAACCAGACTTCTCCTACTGAAAAGATAAATTTCTTTGTAACAATCAACATCTCTTTTTTCCTCACTTGATGATGAGAATTCAATTCATTAATACAGTAAAAATTCTTAATTATTAACCTTGAAACGAGCATTTATCCGTTTTTGCAAAATTGCTAATATTGAATTTTGTTTGATAACTAATCTATCTCGCTTTCCATCCACACATGCTATCCATTTATTTGTACCAATTTTGTGAGGATCAATATGGTGCATACCTATTTGATTCCAACCCATTCCACTTGCTTTGATCACTGGATTTCCTTTAACTGCTTTCTCTTGATAACTTGTCGTTGTCAGTTCAGTGATTTCAAATGCTCGAACTTTATTCCCATAAATACGCTCACAATCTTGGGTATATCTAATAATTTTGTCATCGAGTACTACAACTCTACCGGCTGGTCTTGTGTTGTTTTTATTTCCCTCAATAACAGGACTTTTAGGATGCTCAATCCAGCCACCTGTCAAATCTTGAGAATAATAAAGACGCAGAATATTCCGGTCTTCTGATGTTGCAGTCAATAGCCACCACAGATTATTGTATTGAAAAATACTAGGATCTACAAAATCTTTGTTATCAAGTAAGGTTTTGATAAACGTCCATTTTTTTGGGAAATTAGTTGCTTTATATAAACGAATAGAATCGGCTTGAGAAGTTTCTGGAATCATATAGTATTCGTTTTGAAATTTGAACACGTATGGATAAGATAAGTGAAACGGTTCATCAAGTACAATTTGTTGGTAATTCCATTTATATGCATCGTTGCTAGTTGCTAATCCGATTACTCCTTTATTTTGAAAACTATTTAGTACTTCAAAAAACATATACCAAATGCCATCCTCACAAACCATAAATGGGTCAGCAACAAAGTGAGCGGGGACATCTGTGATATCCTTAGCAGTCAAAACTGGATTACTGATTTTTTCTGGACAAGCAAAATCAAAAAGAGATTCACCTGTATAGATTCCAATTGACCAGTCACTTCTTCTTGTGACAAAAGTCTTGGCTATATTTTTAATTCCAGTCAAATATCTATCGTTAACTCTAGAGAATTTATCCAATGCTTGTAATCTACTATTAGTTTGATAGTTTTTGTACATATTTATTCTTCTACCTTCCATTTTAAATTTGTCATTGTTGTACCCTATTTACGGTTTTACCTGTGCCAGTATTCTGACAGAAGTATTGCTGGGAATATTTGCTGCCGCATAACTTTCTAAGTGTTTTGGTTTATATCCTGGCACTAGTTCTTCAAGCAAACGCAGAATAAAACTCGTATCGTTTTTAGCTGCTGCTTGACATAAAGTCGCTACAGTAATAGACAAATTTTCTGGAATCATCTTACTAGCATTTTTTACTACTAACAGTTTTTCGTGTTGGGTTGGTTCATATTCTTCTCCAGGAATAAATAATTCCTCAAATAACTTTTCACCTGGACGTAAACCAGTAAATACAATCTCAATATCTTGGTTAACTTCGTATCCTGAAAGGCGAATTAGTTCTTTAGCTAAGTCAACAATTTTCACAGGTTTACCCATATTCAACATTAAGACTTCACCACCACGACCAAGTACAGTAGCCTGCAAAACTAGTTGAACGGCCTCTGGAATTGTCATGAAATAACGACGAATCTCTGGATGGGTAACGGTTACTGGCCCGCCTGTTGCAATTTGTTTTTTAAAGGTGGGAACTACACTACCTCGACTACCTAAAACGTTGCCAAAGCGCACCGTAACGTAAGGCTTACCACTTTCTCTTGCGGCTTGCAGCACTAACATTTCGGCGACTCTCTTACTAGCACCCATAACATTAGTAGGATTAACTGCTTTGTCTGTAGAAATCATCACGAAATGTTTCACATCATATTGCAGTGATAGTTCTAGTAAATTTTTTGTCCCCATGACATTGTTGGTGATTGCTTCTACTGGATTTAATTCCATCAGAGGGACGTGTTTATGAGCCGCAGCGTGAAAAATTACATCAGGTTGGAATAGCTCGAATGCATGTTCTAATCGAGACTTAAAGCGAATATCTGCAATAAAAGTGGAAATACGAGGAGTGTCTCTTGAAGATTTACCCTCATTTTCGATAACTTGAATAAGTTGTTCTAGTTCTTGTTGGATATTGAACACAGAATTTTCTCCATGTCCTACAAGGATCATTTCAGCAGGATTGCATTTAAAAATTTGGCGGCAAAGTTCGCTACCAATTGATCCACCTGAGCCTGTGATCAGTACTGTTTTACCTTTGAGAAATTGAGCAACTTGATCAATATCTATTTGTACAGGTTCTCGTCTGAGTAAATCTTCAATTCGTACATCCCGAATGCTGTCAACTCGCACACGACCATTGAGGATTTCATGTATGCCTGGTAAAGTGCTAGTTTGAGTTCCAGTTGCTTTGCAAATATCTAGAATTTCCCGAATGACTCTACCTGTAACTGTAGGCATCGCAATGATAACTTTATGAATTTTGAGAGATTTTAAAACATCAGGAATTTGATAGCGATCGCCTACTACAGGAATGCCACGTATATATGCGCGAAACTTGCGCGGATCATCGTCAATAAAAGCAACGGGATGAAACCCTAATTGAGGATTTCTTTGCATTTCTTGTACAAGAGAAACGCCAGCATTGCCAGCACCAACTATCAACACACGGTCTTGTGGCTTAAATACTGTACGTTGCTGGCTGATTCTTTCTACAATCCGAATACTGAAACGCAAACCACCAATAAAAAGAAACGAAAGTAAACCGTCGATTAATGGTAGTGATTGTGGCAGTTTATCCATTGCTAAATACGGTATAAATCGCATAGCATCAAAGAATACAGCTTGAACTATTACCGCAATACCTATTAGCACAGTTATATATAGAAGTTCTTCAATACTGGCATAGCGCCAGTAAAGTCTATAAAAACCAAAATTCCACAATACAGTTAGTTTGACTGCTAAAAAAAGTATTGTTGCAATTCCTAGTCTTGCTTTATACTCTTGAATGGAAAAATTGCCATTTAAGCATAGATTGAGAGCAAAAAAGGCTGTAAATGAAAAAACAATAGTATCAAAAAGAAACAAATGTTTGTTTTTTAAATCTAGCAATTTTATCAACAAGCTGCTAATTAATTTTTGAGGTAGCCAGTGAGAAACAAATAATAAGCAATCCATGTATGTAAAAGCCTCCAAGATAATTTAAGTAAGTAATCATCTCAATTAATTAGAAATATTCCAAGTTTTTCTAGACAAGTAAATATAGCCAGTTAACACTATTTTAAAAATGTTGTCACTGTCAATCTACCCTATGAATATAATCGTTTTAGGGAATTTTAACCTGTCACATTTTACTAAATCAGCATTAGACTATTAATGTCTATAAATAGCTTCTATAAATCAATACATTTTAGTTAATGATTATTTTTATATCCTTCCAAACATGTTGCAAATAGCTCGATTCTGTATTATTTTGTTCAATGAGTTATTGTGGTTAAATCAAACATTTTAAATCAAGCAATAGCTATGTTCACTACTATTAGGAATAGTATAGAAATCATATTTAATTTATGGAAAAATCTCAGTTGTCTTGTAGGGTGTGTTAGCAGAGCGTAACTCACCACAATATTGGAATGATGCCGTACTCTCAGCGATGACACACTCTACGTGTATTTCAAAAATCAAATACTAGTCCTATAGCTGTTGTTAATGTTTTATCTTTCAAAGCTTTTCCAGATTAAATTTGCATAATTAGGGTGGACAAGATGCCCACACAAGAGTTATATAAATTTTAGATATGCAAACTAAATGTGGTTTAGCTTATTAACTTTGTAGCAGTTTTTTATTAGTCGCGTCATGCCAATTTGGCGTAACTTATGCATATAAAAAGACATAACCGCATATGCTTAATTGTATGCTAGTAGTTATTGTTACTTCTCTATTGATTTAAACTTGCAAAAGTCCCTGATCCCCCTTAAAAAGGCTTGCTCTAATTCCCTCCTTTTTAAGGTTAGAGAGAATCAAGTTTTAACCCAAGCGTATTCTCTTAAGGAAGATATTTATTTTTTTCAGTTCTCAAAGCAGAAGTCATAGTAACAATTGCCACTATGACTTCTACTGTGTTTGATTTATGTGGTTGCTGTTGAGTATTTCTGAGTCTTGATTTAAATTCCCAACTAAACCTTTGCTTCCAAAGATTTGAGTAACTCGGTATTCACGCCCGACTCACGAGTTAGGGCAATTTTGCCAGTGCGGGCAATTTCTTTCAAACCAAATTTTTGCAACACCTGCACGATCGCTACCATTTTACCTGGATCTCCCACAACTTCTAAGGTGAGAGAATCTTCCGCCACGTCCACGACTCGCGCCCGGAAAATCTGAGACAGTTCGATCACTTCTGAGCGATTGCTGCTACTAGCATTGACTTTCAAAAGCATCAATTCCCTCTCGACGCAAGGAGTTTCGGTAATGTCCTGTACTTTTAGGACATTGACTAACTTGTACAGTTGCTTGGTGAGTTGCTCGATAACGCGATCGTCACCAGGGACAACCATCGTAATTCGGGAGACTCCTCCTTGTTCAGCAGGGCCAACAGCAAGGCTTTCAATATTAAAGCCGCGACGCGCAAATAAACCAGAAATGCGGGAAAGAACACCCGCCTCATCTTCTACAAGAACCGAAAGAGTATGTTTCATCTTCGCCAACAGAGGCTAGAGCAGGAATTGAGTAACGCAGACACTAGCTAAGGGCTACGCTAGAGGTACTACCGCACTAAATTGTTAGTGCGACCTTCTATTTTAAACTTAATGGTTGCACTCATTGCATTCTCTAAAGAGAAATTGGACAGAAATCATACTCCAAGCATGAATTGAATGGAATGTATATCTTTTCATTGGCAGATGCCGAGCTTCTGTAAAACTTTTATACTTACGTTTAATGAGTCTCTAATTAGGAGAAAAGTTTATATGAGTTGGTTAAAAAGACTGTTTGGAATGGAAAAACCTCAAAATGCACAGGTAAATCCGACTGCACAGGCCATACCGCAAGCTCCAAGTACTAGCGTTGCACCTACTGCTACTCAATCTATACCCCCAGAACGTCTGGGATTAAACGGGGAATACGACCAAAGTGGGTTGGCAAAGCGGGTAGCGTTGGCATTTGATGAAGATCCCCAACTCGATGATGTTAACACCCTTTGGGTAGCTCAAACGGGTAGCACTGTAGTGTTGAAAGGTAAAGTTCCCAGTCAAGAAATTCTTAATAAGATGGTTTCTGTGGCTAATTCTGTGCATGGCACTACAGATGTTGACACTAACCAAGCCACGATTGGCTAGGTGTCAAAGAATTTAAAGGTATTAGTGATGCGATCGCTCCCATTGCATAATATTTAGGGGATATTAGAGAATAACCAACGGTTGGCGATGCCTGCGACGGGCTTCTCTACGAGACGCTACGCGAACGCCTACGCTAACCCATCTTCTCAATCCAATCTAAAATAGCTTGGTTGACTTGTTCTGGACATTCATCATGGGGACAATGCCCTACATCCTCTAGATTCAGCACTTCCAGTTTCTCGTTGTACTGGGCAAATTGGCTAGCAAGGGCTGGCGGAACAAACCGATCTTTTTGTCCCCAAATTAACAGCATCGGAATTGTTAAGGTTGGTAACACTGTCTTGACACTGGGACTAAAATTAATTCCGATCGCAGCTTTGAACAAAGCACTAAACGCCCTAGCAGAACCCCGGTCTTGGGGAGGCCCTGCTAAAATTTCGATCAGTTCATCGGTAATCGCCTCTGGGTTAGCGTAGGCGAGACTAGCCCAGCGGCGCAGCACGCCAGGACGGCGCACGAAGTTAAACACAGGTTTAAGTATCAACGGCGAAGCGACAACATTTTTAATTGCTCTGACGAGTGGGCGCAGCACAGGAGGAATTGCTTCTTGTTCTAATGACGGGTCGGGTAAACTCATCATCACCATACCCCGCACCATATCAGGATGGGTGGCAGCAGCGGCCATAGAAATCAGTGAACCGTTGGAATTACCTATTAATATTGCCGGTTGACGGATAAATGTTTTCCAGAAGTCGTAAACTTGCTCTACCCAGAGTTCAATGCTGTAATTAGCTGCGGCTTTTTCAGAAGCGCCAAAACCCAGCATATCGATGGCGTAAACTGTGTGATGCTCACCCAACACCTCTAAATTATGTCTCCAATGACCAATGGAAGCACCAAAGCCATGTAACAGAATCAGAGGTGTTGTATTGTGGTGATTTTGGCTAGGGCGAATGTAAGTGTAGCGGGTTTGCCAGCCGTGCCAAATCCAATCTCTTTGATTACCAACTCGTTCCTGCCAGTGTAGCGTAGTGGTCACACTTACCTCCGATTTATCAGCGTTGAAATCCCATTATTAAGAATTGGGGATTGGGGATTAGGGATTGGGGATTAGGGATTGGGCATTGGGCATTGAGCATTGCTTATTCCCAGTCCCCAGTCCCCATTCCCCATTCCCCAGTCCCCATTCCCTATTTACTTAACAAATTGCGGCATAATTTCGGCAGCGGTGAAGATTCCATAGATGCCGCGTTGATGCAATTGTCTACCAGCTTTGAGATAGCCGAAAGCAGGGCCGCAGACATTTGCTGCCATGCTGGTTTCATCTCCAAGAGTAAAAGTATGGGTAGAAATTTTCCCTTCAAAGGTACGTCCTGTTACCTTCACATTGGTGCTGAGGGGCTTTTTGGGATTGCGGGTATCGACTACACCACCAACTGTAACGCGATCGCGCCCCACTATCCCTGCCACTTCTAACATCACATCATCAGCATGTTCCATATTTGTCAATGTCAGCACACCATTAGTTTTATCTAGTAGTGCTTCTACTTCGGCGTCAGTCATCGCCCTAGCAGTTTCCACTGTATAACCAGGCATGTGGCCGATGTCCTCCCGAACGGTGGCGCGGTAAGCTTCCCAGTTAGCAATTCCCACCCCAAAGGTAATTTCAACTTGATGAATTTCGGCGTAGCTTTGGGCGGCTAAAGCTGCTGCTGCTGTTAGTAGTCCAGGTGTAGCACCACATCCTGTCATGTAGGTAATCCCAGCGGCTTGCAGTTCCTCTTTCATCGCGAGGAGTTGTTCTACAGCAGTGGTGCGTTTAATCGCATCTACTAATACTCCACGCCAACCAGATTTGATAAACTGCTTGGCGACAGTGGGAATAAAGTCATTTGGCAGGTTGGGTAAAGCCAAAAAATACCCATCTACTTCAGCTATTTCGATTAAATCCTGAATACTTTGATTTGTTAAAGTACCAACTGGCTCTAAATAACCCACCGAACCTTCGGATTGATAGGTTGCAATGGATGCCTCAGTATTTAAACCGTCAGCAGCATAAGCGTAGCCTTTTTGATCTGCTGCTGCGACTAAAATCATTTCCCGTTTGCCAGCAACTACCTTGGCGGCTGCTTGTCCGAGTCCGCCGAAACCCAGTACTCCCACGCGTATCGCTGGTGAAATATTTAGAGAATTTTTGATTTGTTCAGAATTCATAGTCAATTCGTTAAGTTGAATCAAAAGGCTTTGACACTCTGCATCCCAGCTTCCGGCTTTTAACTGGTGGCTGATGGCTGATAGCTCAAAGCTATAGAGATTAATTATGATTCATTATCCTGGGTTCTTTGGCTTGATATTGCAGATATTTATCTGTTTCTTGACACTCTCCTGGCTCAAGCCACGGAAATTCTTGGTTTAACGAGTCCACAATGAATAAGTTAGCGTTTGCACAAGCCTATACAAACAAATTATCCTTCACTTCTTCGCCTGTATTACTTGTAAACTACCACCTGCATATAAAGTTGGCTTACCCACTTCAAAGCCAGTCTTAGTTAACAACTCAGCTAAATCAGTTTTGAGCAATTCCCAAGCTGTTTCCGTCTCAAACAACCACAAAAACATTGATACCCCAGGCCAAAATATCGGATTTGTCGGAGCATGAAAATCCACTAGCGTAAACACCCCTCCTGGCTTTAGCACCCGATAAATTTCATTAATAATTTTTCGTAATTGCTGAGGCTGCATTTCATGTAATGCAACACTGGTATGCACCACATCAAAGAGATTATCTGCAAATGGCATCTCCTCGGCAAAAGCTTCTATATATGAAGCTGAGGGTACATTTTGCCGCGCCCGTTGTAAAGACTTGGGTGAGGCGTCTAACCCTGTTACATTTTGTGAAATTTTTACCAAAAATTCCGTCGTTTGACCACTGCCGCAACACAAATCTAATATCTGAGTATCTGAGTGAATTGTTAAGCCTTGCAAAGCAAGTTGCCGAAAACGGGTTTCACCACCTACACTTAAGGCTGCTAAACGAGAGATACCATCATATAACCACTGATAGCGGTAACTCCAATCCCTTAAAATTGTTGCCATTGCATATTTCCTTGCTATTAAGCTTTATATTTAATAAAGATATATTGTTAACATTAGTAAAAAACCTGAAAAGATTGGGGGAAAGTAACTGCTATGGGTCGTGTAGGCGTCTTATTACTCAATCTCGGTGGCCCCGATAAGCTAGAGGATGTCGGGCCGTTTTTATACAACCTATTTTCCGATCCGGAAATTATTCGCCTACCATTTCGCTGGTTGCAAAAACCCCTAGCCTGGTTTATTGCCACGCGGCGAACCAGAACATCTCAAGAAAATTATAAGCAAATCGGTGGTGGTTCACCATTGCGGCGGATCACAGAAGCCCAAGGTGAAGCTTTAAAAGAACAGTTAGGTTTTCTGGGGCAAGAAGTTAAAATTTATGTGGGAATGCGTTATTGGCATCCCTATACAGAAGAGGCGATCGCACAGATCAGCCAAGATAACGTAGAACACCTGGTAATATTACCACTATATCCCCAGTTTTCTATCAGTACCAGTGGTTCCAGCTTCCGGCTTTTAGAAAAGCTTTGGCAAGAAGACCCAAAACTTCAACCGATTGATTACACCGTCATTCCTTCTTGGTACAAACAACCAGGCTACCTGCAAGCAATGGCGCAACTCATAGCCCAGGAACTTGAGCAGTACCCTAACCCGGATGAGGTTCATATATTCTTCAGCGCTCACGGCGTTCCAAAAAGCTACGTTGAGGAAGCAGGCGACCCTTACCAGGTAGAAATTGAAGAGTGTACTGCGTTGATTATGCAGACACTCAATCGGCCCAATCCCCACACCTTAGCTTACCAAAGCCGTGTTGGCCCAGTAGAATGGCTCCAACCCTATACTGAAGATGCCCTCAAAGAACTAGGCGCAGAAGGCGTGAAAGATTTGGTTGTCGTGCCTATCAGTTTTGTCTCAGAGCATATCGAGACACTACAAGAAATCGATATTGAGTATCGAGAAGTAGCCGAAGAATCAGGAATTCACAACTTCCGCCGCGTACCGGCTCCCAATACCCATCCAGTATTTATTAATGCACTAGCCGAATTAGTGATTGATGCGCTGAGAAACCCCAGTTTCAAGCTTTCCCAAGCTGCTCAAATGAAAAAAATGGTAAAGATGTACCCTCAAGAGCGTTGGGAGTGGGGTCTGACGACTAGCGCTGAAGTATGGAATGGTCGGATTGCTATGCTCGGTTTTATTGCCTTAATCATCGAGCTAATTACTGGTCATGGCTTCTTGCACATGATTGGAATTTTGCAATAAAGGGCATTGGGCATTGGGCATTGGGCATTGGAAAAATCTTCCTTTGTCCTTCCGTTTGCATAGCGTCTCCGTTATAAAAAGTTTTGTACCCCGTTGGGGATGACATAGCCATCAAAGGAAGCCTGATTTTTAGACTTCTCTGCTTGCCCAATGCCCCATGCCCCATGCCCCTGCTCCATGCCCTACGCCCTACGCCTTGTACCCTTGTTATACCAGCCATACCACTGTTTAGCACTACGAACTGCAAACCAGAGCAGTATTAAAGCAATTACTCCTCCTTGCCAGGGAGCATCAAAGGCAAAAAGCACTAGAGCAATACACAAGGTATCTTGAAGAAATACTGCCCACAACGGTAAGCCACGTAACCGATAGAACCAACCAACTTGGACTAACTGGAGTACCAAAGCTAGCAAACCCCCAATTATGGCAATCAGCCAGTTTGGCGTTGCTGTTGCGGTAGCTACTCCTAACCCCATAATTGCGCCCACGAGGGGAGACATGAATAACTGAATCAGTTGGAGCAATCTTTGCCCCCATAGCTTTTTTGAGACTAATAATTCAATTAATGACCAACTGGTGAGGCAGCCTAATAATATTGGTGGAGAAATGTGGGATAAAATTGGAACTTGTGACCACAAGTTACTACCCTGCAATAGTCCAATAATTAGCAAAGGTATGCCTATTCTCATTCCTGCTGCGGCAGATGCAGAAAGTGTGGCTAGGATTTCAATCATCAAAGCACTGGTAACACTAATAAATAAGTAAGTATTTGTTGTGTATACTACCCACTATGAGCAATAATTCCAGCATCAAACAAATTGCAATACTAAATTTTGTTGGTATCTTTATATAGGAATCTGCTTTGATTTTTGAACTTACTTGCGTGGGTAGGCAAGAAGGCAAGAAGGCAATAGGCAAGAAGGCAATAGGCAATAGGCAATAGGCAAGAAGACTTTTTGAGTTGTAAGGTGTTTTTTCAAAAATCAAATAAGAGTCCTATATATCTTTTTTTGTAATATCTGCGTATTTTTTAGGTAACAAGTTAGTAGTAAGCGCTTAAGCGCTCACTACAAGCAAATTAATCCTAAATACCTAATCGTTGGTAAACTTCTTCTAAATGCTGGAGATGTTGCTGGGGGTCGAAACACACCTCTAGTTCTTCTGGAGACAACTTTTGAGTAACACGCGGGTCTTTGCTAATCAAGTCTTGGAAATTGCCTTCTGGCTTGTTCCAAGCAGCGTGAGCGCTTTCTTGAACGATCGCATAAGCATCTTCTCGGTTGCTTCCCTTATCTATCAAAGCCAGTAGCACTTTTTGACTGAACACAACACCGCCGTAACAGTTGAGATTCCGTTTCATGTTCTCAGGATAGACCAATAGGTTTTTCACCAAGTCGGTTATTTCTGACAACATAAAGTGGGTCAAAGTGCAAGCATCTGGCAAAATTACCCGTTCTACAGAACTGTGGGAAATATCCCGCTCATGCCAAAGAGCAACGTTTTCTAAAGCTGCACCGGCATGACTTCTGACGAGTCGTGCCATTCCCGTCAGGCGTTCCGAACGGATGGGGTTGCGCTTGTGTGGCATTGCTGAGGAACCTTTCTGACCTTTGGCGAAAAATTCTTCAACTTCCAGAACGTCTGTTTTTTGCAGATTGCGAATTTCTACAGCAAAGCGTTCGATGGATGCGGCTAGCAAAGCTAATTGTTGCACGTAGTCGGCGTGGCGATCGCGGGAAATAACTTGGGTTGAGGCTGTATCAGGTTTGAGTCCGAGTTTTTCGCAAGCGATCGCTTCTACACGGGGTTCAACATTGGCATAAGTTCCCACCGCACCAGAAATCTTACCCACAGCGATCGTTTGGCGGAGTATTCTCAGGCGTTCTTGGTGTCGCAACACTTCTGCTAACCAACCAGCTAGCTTGAAACCAAAAGTAATCGGTTCAGCGTGAATACCATGCGATCGTCCAGCCATCACTGTATGACGATGTTCCCGTGCTTTTTGGCGAATTACCTGAATCAAATCTTCCAGACGTTGCAATAATAGATCCAGGCTGGCAACCAATTGCAATGCTAAAGCCGTATCCAAAACATCCGAACTAGTTAAACCCAGGTGAATATAGCGTCCGGCATCACCAACATATTCATTGACATTTGTCAAGAAAGCGATGACATCATGGCGGACTACAGCTTCAATTTCCAGTACCCGCTTCGGGTCAAAATCTGCCTTGGCTTTAATTTCCTCAACTGCCTCAGATGGAATGTAACCAAGTTCAGCTTGAGCCTCACAAACAGCAATTTCGACTTCCAGCCAAGTTTTTAGTTTATAGGCTTCACTCCACAGATTAGCCATTTCGGGCAAAGTATAACGCTCAATCACAGTTCGGCACAGAATACAACCGTCATATTCTACAGTCTAATTAATGTAGATCACTTTTTAATGCTACTTTTTGCTGAGGGACGGAGCTAGTTTTTGCATCCGACATGATGATACTAATCCTGCCGTCAGCTTCCATATATGCAAACTTCACATCGGCTATAAATTCTACACCTTGCTGACGTAACTTGCTCATCAATTCATCATCTGTAATTAACTCTCGTTGCAAATGACGCTGAATCATCCGACCATTTTTTACCAATAGCAGTGGTGGCTGATTCATAAAACGTTGGAATTGGGGTATTTTGTAGCCTAACCAGTTCAGCAAGTAACTCCAAAAAATCACAGTTCCTACCAGGATAGCACCCTCAGTAATCGATGTATAATTACTTGCCATAGCATTTTGAGCAGCTTCAGCAAATAGCACAACCACGAGTAAATCAGTGATTCCTAGTGTTCCTAGTTGTCGGCTAGGAAGCACACGTAGCACCGAGAACAGCGCTAAATAGACCAGCGAACCACGGATAATCAACTCAAAGACGCTGATGCTAGGAACAAAAATTGCCTGCCAATTGATAAAAAACCATTTTTCCATTAGCACTGATTTTCTCCCTGGTTCAATAGAATTCTGGAAAAAATCCAGTATAAGGTTATTTACGTAAAACAGGCTTTAAGCCAGGGTTTGAGACTGATTAAAATCGCTGATTTTTTCTTCTCTGTTGTAAGCGTTTGGGCTTTCTAAAAGACTGGAATAAACGATTCATAAAGCGAGAAAATGGCTTTTTATTAGTTGATGATTGCCCTTTTGGAGCCGTGCCATTATATTCCGTGTTATCAGATATAGGGATGGCGTGTTTAGTTGGGGTTATGCCGCTGCCGTATCTTCTGGAATAAACTTGAGTAAATTCAGCACCGAAGAAAAGAATCTGTGCGGCATAGTTAACCCAAGCTAAGATTACTACCAGTGAACCAGCTGCACCATAAGCTGAACCAAAACTGCCATTACCTAAATACTGTCCTAATAAAAATCTCCCAATGGAGAATAAAAAGGAGGTGAGCATGGCTCCAATTAAAACATCACTCCAAGCAATTTTGACATCTGGTAGGACTTTAAAAATGAGTCCGAACAGGAATGTAGTGATGGCGAAAGAGAGGATGAAATTGAGAATCTGCCAGATAAAATCAAGACCTGGGAGCAAGTTGCTAAAATATGTTACTAATGCTGCTAAGGCCGTACTAATTACCAGAGAAACTAAAAGTAAAAAACCAATACCGATCACCAGTGCAAAGGACAAAAAGCGTAGGCGAATAATGTTAGTTACGCCGCGTCCAGGTTTCGGTTTCACTTCCCAAATCGTGTTAAGGGAGTCTTGTAACTCAGTAAATAAACCAGTAGCACCTAAGAGCAAAACTACAACACTAATAATGGAAGCGATCGCTCCTGTTTGTGGTTTGTTAGCATTGTTAATAGCTGTTTGGATAAATTCTGCGCCATCTTGGCCGACTAAACCTTGAATCTGTCCGACGATTTGACCCCTTGCCGCCTCTTCTCCAAATACTGCCCCTGCGATCGCAATTACAATAATTAGCAATGGTGCAATAGAAAAAATTGTGTAGTAAGCCAACGCCGCCGCTAACCGTGAGGCTTTATCCTCACTCCATTCTTTAAACGTCTCTTGGAAAAGCTTCCAAATTGCTTGCAAATTCATCCAATCAGTCTCCTTTTAGGGGATGTTGCTTAGTCCCTGATATATTGGATACTGATTGACTGGGTGGTGACATCCTCCCAAGGGAGTTTGTGCAGCATTCTGGAGGAGGAATTTAGAATTTTATAGGGACAGGACAATGCGATGTCTACGACAGGCGTAGCTGCGGCGATAATAAAGATGACTCTGTTGGCGAATTGCAATCGCTATCCTCAAAGCCTTGAGATGTCATAGCGCCTCACGCCAAAAATTGTGGTTTAGATGAATTCGCCAACAGTCTCTAAAGATGGGCTGATAGTTGATATAGCAAAGCATATTTTTACCTAGAAGCAATGACACAGACCGCAGCAATTACAGAAGCGATTACCACTTTTGAGGATGCAGAAAATCGATTTGGTTTTGTCCGTGTTGAAAACGAGCAATTTTTCCCAGAGTGGTATGAGGGATTGTCTGAAATTACGGAAGCGGAAAAAGCCTCTGTGGATGTCGTGCGTCGGAGGTATCTTTATCACCGTGCCGGAGGTGATTTACTAGAAGGGACAGTCATATTGTTGTTGGTGTCACCAATACTTGCACTTTCTGGATTTTATGATCCTCCTTTCAGAATTAAGGCTGAATCATCCGTGGCACTCATGCTGAATGATGGCGAGGAGATACTGCGGGGACGGATTGATGTTTTAGTGTTACAAGATCAATTATGGGTGATGGTGTTGGAGTCGAAAAAAACCACACTCTCAGTTTGGTCGGCTGTACCACAAGCCCTAGCTTATATGATGGCTAACCCCAATCCCAGTAAACCTGTGTTTGGGATGGTGACAAATGGAGACGATATTTTATTTGTCAAAGTGACGCAAACAAATATACCACAATACGATTTGTCAAGAGTCTTTGCTCCGTTTGCATCCGCGAGAGAACTGTACGCCGTTTTGCAAATTCTCAAGCGTATTGGTCAGTTAATTTCTCCTACGTCTTAGAGGTTGTTTGAAAAGCCCTGATGTAGAGACGGCGATTTATCGCGTCTTCAAAGACCAATTATCTACACCAAGAACCCTTAACCCAGGCGTATTGGTTTCTAATACCAATTAAATTAATGATTGCAACACATCCTTGGGTAAAGACGCGATTCATCGCGTCTCTACAAATGGTCTATTTGTGGCATTCTTTTTTCAAATTGGTATAACCAATCTTTCATTGCATTCTGTCGATTGTGCGATACTGAATCGCTTCCGCTACATGATTAGTTTTTAGTTCATCTTCTGCCGCTAAATCTGCAATAGTCCGTGCTACTTTGAGAATGCGATCGCTAGCTCTTGCCGATAAACCTAATTTTCTAATTGCTACTTCTAATAAATTCCGACTAGCATCATCTAGTTTGCACCATTTCTGGAGATGACGACTTTGCATGTGGGCATTACAACGCAGATTTGCTTCTCCTTGAAAGCGGGTAATGGCGCGATCGCTTGCTTGTTGAACCCGTTCGCGGACTGATATTGATGTTTCTCCCGTCGGTTGTTGGGTAATTTCTTCTGGTTTCAAGCGATTCACTGCAACTTGTAAATCAATTCGATCCATCAATGGCCCAGAAAGCTTGGCCCAATATTGCTCGCGTTGGCGGGGAGAACAAGTACATTGTTGGATGGTATCGCCATAGTAACCGCATGGACAAGGATTAGTACTCGCCACCAAAGTAAATTGTGCAGGAAACATTACCGATAATTTGGTGCGGGAAATTGTGACGTAGCCATCTTCTAAAGGTTGACGCAGAAATTCTAAAACATCTCGTTTAAATTCTGTCAACTCGTCTAGAAAAAGTACACCTCTGTGAGATAATGAAATCTCTCCAGGACGAGGGAAGCTACCACCACCTACGAGAGAAGGCCCGGATGCCGAGTGGTGGGGACTGCGAAAAGGGCGATCGCGTACCAATGAACCACGATTTTTCAGTAAACCAGCCACCGAATGAATGCGAGTCACTTCCAAAGATTCGGCAAAGCTCAAAGGCGGTAAAATTCCCGGTAAGCGCCTTGCTAGCATGGTTTTCCCACTACCAGGTGGCCCGACAAAAATTAGATTATGCCCACCAGCCGCAGCAATTTCTAAAGCACGACGCGCGTGAGCCTGTCCTTTCACATCATGCAAATCTGCGCCAGGGTAAGATTCTTTTGTGATCTCCGTTGTACTATCCATCTGTACAGGTTTGTAACGCCCCGGATTATTTAAAAAATCCACCACCTCAGACAAATGTTTGCAACCGAAAACAGCCAAGCCTTCGACTACTGCCGCTTCTTGGGCATTATCAGCAGGGAGAACTAAACCGGCAATTCCCATCTTTTGGGCTGCTGCTGCGATCGGTAATACACCAGCCACAGGGCGTAAGCTGCCATCCAAAGAGACTTCGCCCAAAAATAGATAATCCCCCAATAAATCAGCGCTAACTTGCTCAGAAGCCGCCAAAATTCCCACACTAATAGGCAAATCGAAACAGGGGCCTTCTTTGCGTAAATCTGCCGGAGTTAAATTAATTACTATTTTTCGCATCGGAAAGGCAAAGCCAGCATTTTTCAAAGTTGCTTTGACTCTTTCTCTTGATTCTTGAATCGCTGAATCTGGCAGTCCCAAGACAACAATTCCCGGTAATCCCCCTGACACATCGACTTCCACGCCTACTTTAACGGCATCGATGCCCACAATTGATGCACTCCAGACTCTAGCAAGCATTTCTTATATAAGAGTAAACCTTTCAAATCTCTAGCAAATGAGTTGGTAGATTGGCATTAGTGAAACCACATAGACGATTTCTCCACTTACCGCTTGCAGCAAGTGTAGGCTTCCCAATTCATTGGTAGTCTTTGTTTGGCAGTAGTGCCAAACTGTAGTATCAATTAAAAATTTGCTTTCGAGAGTTTTTCAATTTGTCCGGTAAAGTATGCTTCCTCATGTTTGAGTTGTTGCGCCAGTTCTAGCCCTTTTTGAAAAGCTGTTAGTGCTTGCGGAAACTCTTTGCGTTCTAGATACAATTGCCCAATTTGGTCATAAGCTTGCATCATTCCGTAAAAGTTGGCAGCTTGTGTCTGTGTCTGCACAAGAATTTGGCTAGCCTGCAAAGCCTCGTCTGTTTGTCCTTGAGAACGGTACAGCGCAATTAACTTCTGCAAAGCTTCACCAGCACGAGCATACTCCTGTAATTGCCAAGCAGTGGTATAAGCTTCTTGATAATTGTTAAAAGCTTCTAGCAGTAAGTTAGGATCTTTCTTGGCTAGAAGTTCGTAATCTGAGGCGATCGCTAGTTTTAATTCTGGTATTTCAGTAAGCTTATTCTCATTGACATAAATTTCTACTAGTTTATTAAGTACATTCAATGATTGCTGTGGTTGTTGGCTCTGCTCGTAGATGTAAGCTAGTCGTTGCAGATATGTTACCTCGTTTACACGTTCACCTTGGGCAGTAGCTAAACTCAATAATTCTTCGTAGATTGGCGCAGCTTTGGGATAATCAAACCAACTCAAATGCAGTTCTCCAATTATTTTGAGGGTTTCTACTACGGCTGTTGTATCTTGTTGCTGTCGTATTACTAGCAAAACTTGGTCGTAAGCTTCCAGAGCTAGTTTAGGCGATCGCACATTTTGGTAAGCTTGACCTAGCGATCGCCACAATTCTAAATCAATTGAAGCAGTTGTTTTCTGAGATTGGGCCTGCTTTTGAATCGCTTGCAATCGTTGAGTAATATATTGTACTTCTTGTCCGTCATTTTGATTCCAAGCGATCGCCCCAACTCGTGATAGTGCTTGCACCTCTGTTAATGAACCAAAAAATCGCCGCAAACGCAGTTCCCGGTTCCAAATTTCAAACGCCCCTACCTTATCCCCTGCTTGCAGTTTCGCCGCAGCTTCTTGATTTAACGCATCTAACGCTGGCTCTAACTTTTGCCGTTCTTGGAGAGTTAACGGCTGTTTATCTTTAGGCGATCGCGGTAGCAGTGGATCAGGTGTGGTAATCTCAAGAGGACTAGGAGGAAATTTATCCGGTGGTTTGGGCTTCTTACTCTGTGCCAGCGTCAAGGAACTGCTAAAGAGTATAGTGGCAGTAACGATTACAATTAAGCGCCTGAGCATGGGTACTTTACTTTGCCTTGAGTTGGTTACATAAGGTAATTCTACGATTCATCTAAAGCATCCTGATTTTCTACAGTTAGAGCATCCATCTTATATCTAAGTTCAATAATTGCGTAGGCAAAGCCGGCCAAAGGTATCGCAGTCGGGATTTTTGAGTCGAGAAAGTGTCAAAATAATTCTAGATAATTTTTAAGCAACTAGTTAATCGTTTTGTAATGACTCATTCCACTGATATCGCCACCTTAGCCCGCTGGATGGCAGCTGACTTTAGCAATCAAGAACAAGCTTTTGAAAATCCGCCTTTTTATGCCCATATCCGCGTCTGTATCCGTCCTCTTCCCTTGGAATTGTTCTCAGGGGTAAGTTTGTTTCTCGAACAAGCTTATGATTTTATGCTCAATCAACCCTACCGGATGCGGGTAATGAATTTGATACAGGCAGAAAACCATATTGCTATTGAACACTACACCGTTAAAGAAGAACAAAAATTTTACGGTGCATCTCGTGAACCCGAACGCCTCAAAGAGTTGTCTGTTGAGCAATTGGAAAAAATGTCAGGTTGTAACATGATTGTAGAGTGGACAGGTAAGAGCTTCAAAGGCAGAGTTGAACCTGGTAAAGGCTGCATAGTTGTACGTGACGGCAAAAATACTTATCTGGATAACGAATTTGAGATTGACGCTAAAGAATTTTTCAGCCTCGACCGGGGAAGAGATTTAGACACCGACGAACGTCTCTGGGGTTCTATCGCCGGCCCCTTTCACTTTGTCCGTTGGAGTAATTTTGCCGATGAAGTAAAAGTTTAAAACTCATAACTCTAATCTGCTAAGAGTTTTTTGTGCAGATAGTCAACCCGTCATTAGGATTTTCTAGCGATCGCCTAAATACTACTAGAAACATCCAGTTAACCCACTATCTCTAGCTCAGAATCCTATGCTATCATGGTTTAACTAGCGCCCAATGCCTACTAAAATATCTTAAAAAGATTAGAGTAGTTCCGGGAATCCCGCTGTGGCGGCATAGCCAAGTGGTAAGGCAGAGGTCTGCAAAACCTCCACCCCCGGTTCAAATCCGGGTGCCGCCTTTAAATAAATATAATCATTACAGGGCTTTGAAGCCCTTTTTTGATGGGAGTTGTAAGGCTGGTTTCCAGAGCCTTACAAGATTTTTGGGGTAATTTTGGGTAGTTTGGGGAAACAACTGGGGTAAAACTGGGGTAAATATGTAAGGTAAAGGTGTTTACCCCAATAGACATTTCTGGGGTAAAACTGGGGTAAAGTGGAAAAGTAAAAATGTTTACCCCAGTTAATTAAGCTTATGGAGCCTAAAAAATCTCAAAGTATTGCCAGTCGGGGTTCGGTGCAGATAAAGAACTCTAACGGCAGTCTCCAATTAGTTTTTTCTCATCCTATTATTACGCCCACTGGAGAGCTAAAAACCAAGCGTTTCTATCTTTCAACAAGGCACGATGATACACCTTTTGGAAGACATCAAGCATCGGCTTTGGCGACAAAAATCCAGAGAGATATTGACTATGGAGAGTTTGATGCCAGTTTAGTTAAGTACAAACCAGCAGCGTCATTAAGCACCGTTACCCCAATTACCCCAATTACACCTTCACCTAAACCCCAACCAGACTTGGGAGAATTATGGGAAAAATACACTGAATTTAAAAAACCACAGGTTAGTCCTTCTACTTATGCGGTTGACTACCGCAAGTATCGCAATCACATTGCTAAGTTACCAACTAAAACTTTAGATGATGCGATCGCAATTCGAGACTATTTAGTTGCACATCTCAGTGCTAATGCAGCTAAACGTACTTTGACAAATATAAATGCTTGCTGTGATTGGGCACTCAAGAGCCAGCTAATTGAATCAAATCCCTTCCCAAGTATGGCAAAAGATATCCAAATACCGAAGTCAGAATCGGCAGAATATGAAATTAATCCCTTTACTAAGGAAGAACGGGATAGCATAATTCAAGCGTTCGAGGAGAGTAAGCTCTACAGCTACTATGCTCCTTTAGTAAAATTATTATTTTTTACTGGATGCAGACCATCCGAAGCGATCGCTCTACAATGGAAGCATATCAGTGATAAATACATTACCTTTGAGCAAGCAATTACCATCAGTACTAAAGGGTTAGCTCTGAAAGATGGATTAAAAACCCAAAGCCAAAGACGTTTTCCGATTAATAATCAGCAACGTGAAATTTTAAACTCTATCAAACCTGAGAACTCTAACCCAGATGATTTTATCTTTAAAAGCAAGAAAGGTGGCATAGTAGACTTTGGAGATTTTCTCAATCATGCCTGGAAAGGTTACAAAAATCATCATGGTACACATATAGATGGAATCGTAACTCAACTTGTAAAACAGGGTGTAGTCAGCGAATATCGCAAACCTTACCAATGCAGGCACACTTTTATTACTCTTTGCCTTGAAGCTGATATTGATGCGAAGGATGTAGGAAGGTGGGTTGGTAACTCTCCAGAAATTATTTACAAGCATTACGCAGGTAATAAACGTAACCTACAGGTGCCAGAACTATAAATTTGTTGAATTAAAATATAGGCAGGGTTAGCGCGTCTCAAACCCTATTGACAGGGGGATTTATGGCAGAGGTACTGAGTTTGAGAGAGCCGCAGCTAACACAGAAAGCATATAGCGATCGTTCATAGCTGCCCGTCGTGATTTTTGGCGAATACTGCGACGAAAAGACGATTCTCGCTCTAATGCATTAAGAGCAATGCGACGTAGTAAAGCAAAGTTTTGTGGACTGTGTAAAGAACGAATTCGGCATTCAACAAGAGTGGAAGGTAACATCCAATGTCCAATGAACAGAATTTTCTATTCCCCAATGCTGTCGAATTGCACTAGCAATCTTGTTTGCATCATTAATAAGGCTAGTAATGTAAAATTGTACTTCGTGTGTTGTTTTATTCCAATGCTGAATCGAACGTACTACCATGACTATTGTTTTTAGTCCTCCCCATAAATCTAGTTGATAAAGTCCAGGAATCTGCGACACAGGTACGGTGTAAACTGTACGTTTTTCGATGCGGTAATGTCCTTTTTCAATACGTTGACTAATACCGATATCAATATCTTTAAATCCAATGGATTGTGCTGCCTCAAACCAATTTTTTACTTGTTGATGGAGTGTTGGGTGATTATCTTTCAGACTCAGAATATAATTCGCATTAGCTGCAATAATTTTCTCGGCAATCAATTTCTGTGAACACAAAAGCATCAATGGTAATGATGCAGCCAGAGATGTCTAATATGTCCAATAGTGCTGGAATTGCAGTGATTTCATTTGATTTAGAACTGACCTTTGTTTGTCCCAAAACTAAACGATATTCACTCGACCAGGCACTCACTGTGTGCAAGGCTTTTAGTTTTGATTCTCGGTTATAAGACCCTCTATGAGTTTTGCCATCTATAGCTACTACTTCTACTCCCAATTTCTCAACCAAGGATTGAACCCACTGCCGAAAACATTGCTCAAATTCTTTTGGGTTAATTCTTTCAAATACCCTCCTAAAAGTATCGGGGCTGGGTATTCCCAATGGTAGTTCCAAAAACGTTTTCAACCACTCTTGTTTACTTTAGCGACGTTCTTCCCCTATGGGGGATATTTTTGGGTAGTGAGCGAAGACCACGACCATGACAACCGCACCGAACTACGGTGCGTCATACTGGAGGGGCTGGACTAGGATTAGCCATTGCACAGGCGATCGTACAAGCTCATCAAGGCACGATCCAAGTACAGAGTGAGCTAGTGGTCTGTCAATTTGCTATTTGTGGATAAAGACGGTTGAGACGGATACGGGCATCCGCTGTTGTGAACCGATTATTGAGGAGACTGGGTATTGGGGAGCCAGTCGCGTGCAAAGAGAAGTGCGGTCTTTGGGAGACACTGCGTTGCGGTGAGGCACTTGCTGTCTTGGCGGTTTCCGTCGATAGCAAAGTGCCGAACCCGGAGGGAGGTTCCCTCCGTTGTAGCAAGTGTCGTCTTTGCCCCTTCGGGTGACGCTCCTGCGTCGCTAACGCTACGAAGATCGGAAGTTTCAACTCGACGGGAACCGGAGCCACTCCGGTCTTGGGGTCTCCCCAAGTGGAGGATGTGGCATCCAAGACTTGAACTTCCTCACCAAATGGAGCAACTTCGGAGGGTTTCCCCCGTTGAGCGAACTGGCGTAACTGAGAAAGGTTAAAGGGAAGTTATTTGTTTTTCCCCTTACAATTTTGCCTTGTCCCAATCCCCAATCATCATAATTTCCTCAGAAAGTCCTTAGATTTCTTCTCTATAGTGTCAACAGAGTTCAGCACTGGCATGATAGCAACGCTGTTTCAGCGACTGACAAAACCCAGTCTAATGCAGAATTCTAAACACTCAAGTATAGATCATCAGGAGACTTAAAATTATGGCACTCGTTCGTTGGGAACCTTTCCGAGAAGTTGAAAGTTTGCAGCGGCAGTTAAACCGCTTGTTTGATGAAATAGCACCGACAGGTCGTAGAGAAGAGGAAGGCATTGCCTTTATTCCCTCCGCAGAGATTCAAGAAACCCCTGATGCGGTTCATCTCAAGGTAGAAATTCCCGGTGTAGACCCCAAAGACCTAGATGTGCAGGTATCGCCAGAGGCAGTATCTATTTCCGGTGAGCGCAAGTCAGAAATCAAAACGGAAGAAAGAGGCATCACCCGCACCGAATTCCGCTATGGCAGGTTTCAGCGCGTAATTCCGTTGCCTACCCGTGTCCAGCACGATCAGGTGCAAGCAGAATACAAAGATGGCATTCTCAAGCTGAGGCTGCCCAAGGCTGAAGAAGATAGGAACAAGGTTGTGAAAGTAAACTTAGGTGACGGGCACAGGGGCAACGGGCAAGGGCAGTGACGCAATGTTTTCCAAAGCACTCCCTTAAGAGCAGGAGGTGACAACATGATCACAACAGCAACAGGCGAACTTAGCCTCCCAGTTAGCGATGCCTTCTCTTTCAGAGACGCTAGCGCGAACGGCACACCTGAAAGTGAACGCGACCATATCCGAGGGTCAAAAAACGCACCCGTCACCCTCGTGGAATACGGCGACTATGAGTGTCCCTATTGCGGTCGTGCCCATTTCATCGTCAAAGAACTCCAGCAGTTGACCGGGGATCTCATGCGCTTTGTCTACCGCCACTTCCCGTTAAGCAGTATGCATCCCCACGCCGAGCAGGCAGCAGAAGCAGCAGAAGCCGCTGGGGTGCGAGGTAAGTTCTGGGAGATGCACGACCATCTCTTTGAACATCAACAGGCGCTTGATCGCAAACATCTAATAGAATATGCCGCTAACCTCGGTCTTGATGTGCCAGCCGAATCCTGAGTGCTAAGGAGCCAGGGGCAGAAGGTTCAAGGATAGATTCTTCCCTCTGCCAAAAGGTCACAAGCCCACGCCAGTTTGCTCAAGTCGGGAAACCCTTACTTTCAGAAGCCGTTGTTAAATCCCCTAAATTTATTTATGGGGATTCCCATTCTGCCCTCTGCCTTCTTAATACCATTTATTCAACTTGTCCTGAATCCAGACTATCAATTTTTTATCCCAATCTTTGAAGGAGGTTGTTAACGATGGCAAAAATCGTTGGTATTGATTTAGGAACTACAAATTCCTGTATAGCCGTAATGGAAGGTGGACAACCCATCGTCATTCCGAACACAGAAGGCGGTCGCACAACTCCGTCTGTGGTTGCCTACACCAAGAAGGGCGAAAAACTTGTCGGGCAAATTGCCAAGCGCCAGGGTGTAATGAACCCAGAAAACACCTTTTACTCCGTTAAGCGGTTCATCGGGCGCAGGTATGATGAAGTCACCCAAGAGGCAAAACAAGTTACTTACAAAGTGGCACGTGACAGTAATGGCAATGTCAAGCTACACTGCCCCGCTCTGAACAAGGAATTTTCACCCGAAGAAATCGCGGCTGAGGTAGTCCGCAAGCTGATAGATGATGCCAGCACATATCTGGGGGAACCAGTGAGGCAAGCGGTAATTACCACCCCTGCCTATTTCAATGACTCTCAACGGCAGGCTACCAAAGATGCCGGTAGAATTGCCGGGATTGAAGTTCTGCGAATTATCAACGAGCCAACGGCGGCTGCCCTCGCTTACGGACTTGACAAGAAAACTAACGAAACTATCTTGGTATTTGACTTAGGTGGTGGAACGTTTGACGTGTCTATCCTAGAAGTGGGTGATGGTGTGTTTGAAGTGAAAGCTACCAGTGGCGACACCCACTTGGGCGGTGATGACTTTGATAAGAGAATCGTAGACTGGCTAGCAACCGAATTCCAGCGTAACGAAGGCATCGATCTGCGTAAAGACAAACAAGCCCTGCAACGCCTCACCGAAGCAGCAGAAAAAGCCAAAATTGAACTGTCAGGCGCAACACAGACGAACATTAACTTACCTTTTATTACCGCAACCCCGGAAGGCCCGAAACATCTAGATATGACCTTAACGCGGGTACAGTTCGAGCAAATGTGCGCCGACTTGTTCGATCGCAGCCGCATTCCTGTCGAACAAGCTCTGCGCGATGCTAAACTGAGTCCCGCAGATATTGACGAAGTAATCCTAGTGGGTGGTGCAACTCGAATGCCGGCTATCCAGCAACTGGTGCGGCAGATAATAGGCAAAGACCCACACCAGGGTGTCAACCCGGATGAAGTCGTAGCAGTGGGTGCAGCGATTCAGGCGGGTGTGCTTGGGGGTGAGGTAAAAGACGTACTGCTCCTAGATGTCACGCCGTTGTCGCTGGGTGTTGAAACTCTAGGTGGTGTGACGACCAAGATTATTCCGCGCAATACCACTGTCCCAGTGAAGAAGTCTGAGGTGTTCTCAACGGCGGCTGACGCACAAACAAACGTAGAAATCCATGTTCTGCAAGGTGAACGCGAAATGGCATCCGACAACAAGAGCCTGGGAACCTTCCGACTAGATGGGATTCCTCCAGCTCCCAGAGGTATGCCACAGATCGAAGTTACCTTTGACATTGATGCTAACGGGATTCTGTCAGCAACTGCCAGAGAAAAAGCCACAGGTAAAGAACAGTCCATTAGCATCACAGGTGCGTCTACCCTCGACAAATCTGAAGTCGAGCGGATGGTGAAAGAAGCCGAGCGCAATGCGGAAGAAGACCGTAGGCGGCGCGAACAAATTGATACCAAAAACATGGCAGATTCTGTTGCCTATCAAGCCGAGAAACAACTTCAGGATTTGGGCGACAAAGTGCCACCAGCAGACAAGTCCCGCGTGGAAGGCTTAATTCGAGACTTGCGTCAGGCAATTGAGCAGAACAACATCGATCGCATGAAGTCCCTCACCAACGAAATTCAACAAGCCTTGATGCAAATCGGCACTGCGGTCTACTCACAAGCAGGTGCATCTCCAAACGGTGGTACTTCTACAGACCGTCAAGGCGGCGGTGAAGATGTCATCGATGCAGACTTTGTGGAACAAAAGTAACAAGACGCAGCGAGCAGTCCGTTGCTCTGGTTTTCAGAGTTAAAAGAACTGCTTTAGCGAACCTGCGTGCGTCACCCAGAGAGAGGATGACGCAGTGAAATTATCAAATACTCTCTTCCTATCCCCGCGTCCTTAAATCTGCGCCACATTTCGTGATGTTATCTAGTTTTTTAATTTGGAGTAATTTTTATGACTTCTACATCTGAAAAAACCGCCCTCAAAAGTGTCTCTGCTATCTTCAAAGATGAGAAGAAGATGCAAGAAGTGGTTGAGCGTGTAATCGATCGCGGTATTCCCAAAGATCACATTTCGATTATTGGTCGCAATTTCCACGCTGAAACTCGCATCTCCGGATTTGTGACTAAACAAGATGTGATCTTGGATGGACTCGCCACCGGAGCGATTTTTGGATCGCTGTTTGGTTCTCTGTTGGCTTTACTTACGGGTGTGGGTGTGTTGTTCATTCCCTTTTTGGGAACCGTAGTAGCAGCAGGCCCTTTGGGAGCAGCATTATTAGGAGCGGCAGGCGGTGCTTTATATGGTTCCTTGGGAGCAGGCATTGGAGCTGCCTTAATCGCAATGGGTATGCCGGAGGACAAAGCTGCTATTTACGAAACACGCCTGAAAGCAGGTGAGTTTTTACTGGTCGCGGAAGTGCCACAAGAACAAGCAGACGAAGTTGTCTCACTGTTAGAAAGTGCGGGTGCGGAAGAAGTCGCTATCACTGACATGAAGATTCCCCGTCAACCAAAAGGTGAACTGGCAGATAATGAGCAGATTTCACCAGAAATTAGAGCAAATCTGTCGGACGACGCGCAAAAAACTTTTGTTGATACCTACAATCGGTCGTTCAGAGAAGCCAATGGAAAAGATAATGCCTTGACGAAGGCTTGGGATCGGGTCAAACAGGTGTTCGATCGCGACGAAAAAGGCACTTATTCCAGGTCTAAAGTCAGATCGTAAATTTCCAGAGTTGCGATCACCTACGGTGGGGCGTAGCCCATCGCGACGAACAAGGCACTTATTCCAGTCACAAAACAACTTAAAAAACTAGGAGAACCATCATGAACTGATATCACCGACTCCTTAAAGGGCTGCAAGTTTTGATCGTGGGCTTTCTTTTTTCCTCCCTTGAGTACTTGTGGCAGCCAATGCGATGTTGTTGCGCCCCGTGAAACTAGCTGAGGGGGCCTGAAATGAAATTTAGTAGTTCAAACCATAGAAAGAGGATGAACAAGCTATGGTAAGCAATCGTGGAGTAGTCTATGTGGGTCCTCGGAAAGTCGAGGTTCAAAGTATCGACTTCCCAAAACTAGTTGACCCTCGTGGCAAGAAGTGCGAGCACGGTGTCATTCTCAAGGTGGTCACCACGAACATCTGCGGTAGCGACCAGCACATCTACCGGGGCCGCTTCGCCGCTCCAGAGGGGATGACGCTGGGTCATGAGATTACTGGTGAGGTCATCGAGGTGGGCCGGGACGTGGAGTTTATTAAGGTCGGCGATCTCGTCTCGGTTCCATTTAACGTCGCCTGCGGCCGCTGCCGCAACTGCAAGGAGCGGCACACCGACATTTGCATGAACACCAACCCTGACTTCCCGTGCGGAGCCTACGGCTTCAACCTGGGCGGCTGGCCAGGCGGGCAGACCGAGTACCACATGGTCCCCTACGCTGACTTCCAACTGCTGAAGTTCCCCGACAAGGACCAGGCGATGGAACGCATCCATGACCTCACCCTCCTCTCGGACATCCTGCCCACGGGCTACCATGGGTGTGTCATTGCGGGAGTTGGAACGGGCTCCACGGTGTACATTGCAGGGGCAGGACCGGTGGGTCGGTGTGCCGCCGCCAGTGCCCGCCTCCTAGGGGCCTCCGCCATCATCGTCGGGGACGTGAACCAGACCCGATTGCAGCTGGTGAAGAAGTCGGGTTACGAGACTGTGGATCTGACGCAAGACGTGCCGCTGGCCGATCAAATCGAGTCGATCCTTGGCGTTCGCGAAGTGGACTGCGGGGTGGACGCCGTGGGCTTCGAAGCCCACGGCCATGGGAAAGACGCTGGCGAGCAGCCGGAGGCTGTATTGAACGACCTGATGTCGGTGGTTCGCTTCGGCGGGGGAATGGGCATCCCTGGCATTTATACTAGCTCCGACCCCGGTGGTCCCACGGACCTGGCTAAGCAGGGGAAGTTGATCCTCGACTTCGGCAAGGCATGGATCAAGTCGCAGTTCGCCATGTGGGGGCAGTGCCCGGTGATGAAGTACCACCGACTCCTGATGCAGGCCATCCTCGGGGGCCGGATGGACTACCTGAGCGAGGTCACAAACATCGAGTTCATCTCGCTCGACCAAGCACCAGAGGCGTACCGGACATTCGACCAAGGGGCACCGAAAAAGTTCGTCATCGACCCGCACAACAGCACCAAGAAAGCTGCATAGAGCAGGATCATCCTGTGGCAGAAGCAGGTGTTAGAGCCTTTGAAATGAAGTTTAGCAGTTTTAAACCATAAGAGTAGCTCAAAGGAGAAACAACCATGACAACTGCAACCGCAACTCGAACTGACGAGGAAATCCAAAAGGATGTGCTGAATGAGTTGAAGTGGGATTCCCGCGTCCAGTCTACCGAAATCGGCGTGGCCGTCAAAGACGGTGTTGTTACGCTCACAGGCTGGGTCGATTCCTTTTACAAGCGCTGGGCTGCCGAAGAAGCTGCCCACCGCGTCCGTGGCGTACTGGCTGTGGCCAACGACATCGAGGTTCGGCTGCCGGTCTCTGCCGAGCGCACTGACGCCGACATTGCCGCAGCCGCCATTCATGCGCTGGAGTGGGATGCCGGCGTGTCCATCGATAATCTCGACGTCACGGTCTCCAAGGGCTGGGTCACGCTCAGGGGTGTGGTCGAGTGGGAGTACCAGAAGCACGATGCCGAGCGGGTTGTCCGCCGCCTGAAAGGCGTCAAGGGGGTGACCAACTTGCTCACCATCAAGCCCCGCGTGTCGCCGTCGGAACTCAAGCAGAAAATTGAGCAGGCGCTGGTGCGCAGCGCGTCGGTCTCCGCGCTGCGGATCACGGTCGAGGTGGAGGGGAGCAAGGTCATCCTGAGGGGGGCGGTGCGCTCCTGGGCTGAGAAGCAAGAGGCGGAGCGGGCAGCGTGGTCGGCACCAGGAATCACCTCGGTGGAAAACTGGATCACGATCTTGCCCTAAGCCTGACCGTCAGAACGGCCGCCTCGACTGTCATCGAAGCAGGCACAAAGGTATGGTGGAACACAGAATCAAGTCACTATGCAGAAATCACGAGCATCAGCGGAGTCGGACACCCAGCGGATTGAAGCGTTTAGCGATGCCGTGTTTGCCATTGCCATCACGCTGCTGATACTGGAAATTCGCGTGCCAGAGTTGAACTCTACGGAGGGAACAACCAACACACTAAGTCTTGCCTCAGCATTATTCGTATTGTGGCCGTCCTACTTCGCCTACATTTTCAGCTTCGTGGTAATTGGAATTTTCTGGGCAAATCATCACTACGTCTTCCAACTCTACGAACGGAGCGATCAAGTATTTAAGCTGTTCAACCTCTTGTTTCTGATGTGTATTTCGTTTCTGCCGTTTCCAACGGCGGTCCTGGCTAGATGCATTACTGACGCACAGCAGCTGCAAACCGTAGTCGTCTTGTATGCGTTGGTATTGTTCTTATCAGTGTTGACATGGCTGCTCATCTGGCTATATGCCAGCCGCAATCATCGATTGCTGAACAGAAATCTCGACGGTCGATTCATCGCTTACCTCACCCGCATGTACATATTAACTAGCGTGTTGTACTTCTTAGCGCTTGTGCTGTCGTTGTGGAACGGTATCGCCGGATTGGTGTTATGCGTGGGATTGACATTACTATACACGCTGCCGCCGAAAAAGCCAGTGTATCGTAGCGGCGCATAAACGTGAGATCTCCTGAGGACATCAGGAACGAGCCTGAGGATGGAGAGTGAGGATCGCATCGGCGCGTTCGCGCAGCGTACACAGAGTGTAATCGCGCAGTGTACACGAAGTGTAATTGCTAACTTGCAAAAGAAAAGAATCTAATCAGGAGAACAAGCATGGAACAGCGTCGGTTTGGTTCCACAAAGCGTGAGGTCGCGGTGATCGGTCAAGGGACTTGGTACATCGATCGCTGTGATCGCGCCTCCGCAATCGCCACGCTGCGTCGAGGTCTCGATCTCGGCATGACCCATATTGACACCGCCGAGATGTACGGCATCGCCGAGGAAGTGGTCGCCGAGGCGATCGTCGGGCGACGCGATGAGGTCTTCCTGGTCTCCAAGGTACTTCCCGAGAATGCCTCTCGGCGCGGGACGATGGCGGCTTGCGAGAAGTCGCTTGCTCGCCTCAAAACTGATCGACTGGACTGCTACCTCTTGCACTGGCGCAGTCAGCACCCGTTGGAGGACACAATTGCCGCCTTCGAGCAGCTTCAGCACGAGGGGAAGATTCTCTCCTGGGGAGTGAGCAACTTCGATCTGCCCGACCTTGAAGAGTCCCGGGCGATCGCCGGCGAGGGTCGTTTCGTCTGCAACCAGGTTCTTTACCATTTGAAAGAGCGCGCGATCGAGCATGCCGTGATTCCTTGGTGTGAGAAGCATGGCGTCGCCGTGGTCGCCTACAGCCCGTTCGGTCACGGGCACTTCCCAGATCCGCACACGACCGGAGGCCGCGTGCTGCAAGAAATCGCCGCCGCGCACAACGCGACCCCTCGCCAGGTTGCGCTTCGGTTCCTAGTGCGGCGGCCCTCGCTCTTCGCAATCCCCAAGGCCTCTAGCCCAGATCACGCAGCCGAAAACGCCGGGGCTGGGGAGCTCCAGTTGACCGAAGCCGAGCTTGATCGCCTCGATAAAGCTTTCCCGCCCGATCCCCGTCCCCACGTGCTTCCAATGCTGTAGCTCGCCTGCAACCAACGAAGAGGCAAGGGAGCAGTCCGAGTGGAGCAGGGGAGAAGCCTCTGGTACAAGACCAAAGGAAAAACTAATGGGCTAGTGAAGGCTTAGAAGTAGATCGAACAATTGTTTGATCGCGATGAAAAAAACACCTATTCCAAACCCAAAACAAATTAACAAACAAGGAGAAGATTATGAACTCTCAAACATTGAATCAGCTCGATGCTCGTAATCAGCAAGAGATTGACAACGAGAGACAAAAGGCAACAGATGAAGCTCAAAGATGCGTAGATCAAGAAGCAGTTTCCGCGCTCAAAGAAACTCGAAATGCAATTAATGCCATTAACCAGAAAAATACTCAAGAAGCACTTCAAGCTTTAGAACGAGCAACAGGAAAACTTGAAATTCTAGTAGCACGATACCCTGAACTGGGTTTTGTTCCTGTGTCGGCTCAAGTAAATATAATCGATCTTGCCCCTGACAATTCTAATGAGATTGAGCGAATTCGTAATCGAATTAAGAGTACTGTGAATGGGGATGATTTTCGTACTGCTCGTCAACTGTTGAACAGCCTGGTGAGTGAGATTCGCACAACAATCTTTAATCTGCCACTAGAGACATATCCTGATGCCATGAAGGAAGCAGCCCGGTTATTGAACGAAGGTAAAACCGATGAAGCCAAAACGGTGCTGCAACTTGCCCTCTCAACCCTAGTGGTGACAGAAGTTGCTCGACCCCTACCGCTGCTTAGAGCCGATATTGACATAATGAGTGCAGTTGCTATAGCAGACAGCGATCGCGAAAGAACGCTGAGGTTGCTGGAAGATGCTCGCAACCATCTCAGGTTGACTCAACAATTGGGCTATGCCAAAGGCGATCCTGAGTATGCAGAACTTGAGCAGGCAATCCAAGATATCGAGCGGCAAGTTAGGGCAAACGAGAGAACCGCAGACCCATTGAGTCGGCTCCTGGAAAAATTCTCTAGTTTCTTCAAACGTATATCCGGAACCGCCCCCGCCCAACCAGCTTAATGAAGGCAGAAGGCAGGTGGTCACTGAGCGTAGCCGAAGTGAGACAGGAGGCGGGAAGAGGATAGGGAGATAGGGAGCAGAGGAGATAGGGAGAATCAAGGGTAATTTTAGTCTTTTCTCCTCCGCTCCTCCGCCCCCCTGCCCCTCTGCTCTTCTTGCCCCTCAGCCCCCTACCTTCTTCAATCCAGGTGCAAAACAAGTTTATAAACCAGGAGAATGATCGTGAACCGATATCACAGATTCTTTAGAAGGCTGCAAGTCCTGTTCGTGGGTATTCTTTTTTCCTCGCTTTTATTCATCGCTCCCGTTCATGCAGTTAGCTCTGCTGCGGTATCTCCTGAAAGATTGAATCAGCTTGATACTAGTCTTCAGCAGGAAATTGACAAGGAGAGGCAACAGGCAACAGCTGAGGCTGAAAGTAAACTGGATCGAGAAGCGATCGCCGCAATCGAAGAAACTAAAAAAGCGATCGCCGCCATTGAGCGGGGAAAGACTCAAGAAGCAATTGCTGCCCTAGAACGAGCAACTGGAAAAATTGACATACTGGTGGCACAATACCCTAAACTAGCTCTAATTCCGGTGGCGGCTCAGGTAGCGATAATCGATTTTGCCCCTCAGGATTTTAATTTGGTTGACCGAATTCGCAAACAAGTTAAGTCTGCTGTAAATGCAGAAGATTTTCCGGCGGCTCGCGAACTGTTGAACAACTTGATGAGCGAGATTCGCACGGCAATCGTCAATCTGCCATTAGAGAGATATCCAGATGCTACCAAGCAGGCAGCTCGGTTGTTGAACGAAGGCAAAATTGATGAAGCCAAAGGCGTGCTGCAACTTGCGCTCTCAACTTTAGTGGTGACAGAACAAGCTCGACCCCTGCCGCTAGTCAAAGCCCATACCGATCTAGTGACTGCGGTTACTTTAGCAGAGAAGGATCGTGACGCAGCACAGAGGTTGCTAGAAGATGCTCGTACCCAACTCAAGTTAGCTCAAGAACTAGGATATGCCAGAGGCGATCGCGAGTATGCAGCATTTGACAAAGCAATTAAAAATCTAGAGCGGCAAGTTAAGGCACGTGAGAACACAGCAGGCGCATTTGCCAAGCTTCAAGAACAATTCTCTAGTTTCTTCAACCGAGTATCCGAAGTCGTCAAACCAGGTGATTCCTCAAATAGGGCAGAAGCCAGGAATGAAAGGGAAAAGGTTAAAGGGTAAAGGGAAATGGCACGCTTGAAAAGCGTAAATCTTTGGTATTCCTGGCTTTTGGGTGTGGGGTGTAGGGTGTGGAGAATTAAGAAGATGTTGAACTCCTTGACGCAGTTGCATTCAATTATCTGAAACACTACACCCAACACCCTACCCCCAACACCCTGCCCTGACAAGGTTTCACTTTTTCTTCGTGCCATTCGGGTAAAGGGTAAAGGCATAATAAATTACATTAATATTACTTTCTTGCCCTTTTCCCCTTACCCTTTCCCCCTTACCCCTCATCTTCCTCATGCCCCTGCCCCCCATCTCGTTAATCTCAAGAGGTGCTGATGGTTGCAGCAACCGATTTCAAAGATTATTACCAAATTCTCGGTGTCAGTAAGAACGCCACTCCGGAGGATATCAAAAAAGCCTACCGGAAATTGGCACGGAAATATCACCCGGACTTAAATCCTAACGATAAGCAAGCGGAAGCGCGGTTCAAAGAAATTAACGAAGCTAATGAAGTGCTGTCCGACCCGGAAAAACGCCAGAAGTATGACCAGTATGGTCAGTACTGGCAACAGGCTGCGGCGGGTGCACCTCCACCCAGAGGGGCGGGTACACAAGGTTATGACTTTAGCCAGTATGGCAACTTTAATGATTTCATTGATGAATTGCTGGGAGGGTTAGGTCGCAGTGGCGGTCGTACAAGGCAGCGCGGAGCTAATTATCGCACTACAACAAGACCAGAAGGATTCCGGGACTACGTAGATTTTGGGTATGCAGAAGACCCATCCAGCCGCTTCACTGATGTTCCCGCACAGGATACGGAAGCGGCGATCGCTCTCACTTTCTCTGAAGCGTTTCACGGTACACAGAAGCGGCTACAAATTGATGGAGAAACTATCACTGTTCGCATTCCGCCGGGAGTAAAATCGGGAAGCCGCATTCGAGTCAAAGGCAAAGGACAGATGAGTCCTTTTAGTCAACAACGCGCTGATTTGTATCTGACAATTGAATTATTGCCCCATCCTTTCTTCAAATTTGAGGGCGACAATCTTGCTTGTGAACTACCTGTCAGTCCAGAAGAAGCAGTGCTTGGCGCACAAATAGATGTTCCTACGCCCGATGGCAAGGTAACGATGACGATTCCGGCCGGTGTGGATTCCGGCCAAGCACTGCGGCTACGTGGCAAGGGCTGGCGCGATCCAAAAGGCAATCGTACTGCTTTGATTGTGCGGTTAAAAATTGTGACACCCAAAGATTTGAGTCCCCAAGAAAGAGAGTGCTATGAAAAATTGCGACAAGTCAGTAGTTTTAATTCCCGTCAAGGCTTAGAAGAGGTGCGGTTATGAGTTCTAACCTGAGTTTGTCTTGCGTGGTGTGGTCAGAAACAGGCGATCGCCTCTATAGTTTCGAGCAAGTCGCTTACCTCACCCAAACCTCGGTTTTATTACTAGAAAGATTTGCCCGCCTGGGATTAATTGAACCTGTAGGAATCATGCTGCGCCGACAGGATATGTTTCGCGTTGTGCAGATTCAAAGGTTGCACCGCGATCTGAACTTGAATTGGGTCGGAGCAGCAATAGTGCTAGATATGGTAACTGAAATTGCCCAACTCAAGGCGCAACTGCGTGCCTACCGTGCTGAATTACAAATTCGTAATTAAGAGCGTTAACAAAATAATTTATTTCTCAGCTAAGGAGCACGATTATGCAACCAACCAATCCCGAGCAATTTACTGAAAAAGCCTGGGAAGCCCTTGTTCGTACTCCCGAAATTGCCAAGCAGTTTCAGCATCAGCACATTGAGAGCGAACATTTGATGCTAGCGCTACTGGAACAGGAAGGACTCGCCAGTTCTATTTTCAACAAAGCTGGGGTGAATGTTCAAAAACTCCACGAGCGCACTATCGACTTCATCAACCGTCAGCCCAAAGTATCGGGGGCTAGCAGTGGTTCGGTATACATCGGACACAGTTTAGAGAGGCTGCTCGATCGCGCCGAACAATACCGCAAAGAGTTTGGTGATGAATATATTTCTATTGAACATTTAATACTTGCCTTTGCCAAAGACGATCGCTTTGGTAAAGGGTTGTTTCAAGAATTGGGACTGGATGAAAAAAAACTCCGCAACATCATTCAACAGATTCGAGGGAGTCAAAAAGTGACAGATCAAAACCCGGAAGTTAAATATGAAGCGCTAGAAAAATACGGACGCGATTTAACCCAATTGGCACATGAGGGCATACTCGACCCAGTGATTGGACGAGATGAAGAAATTCGCCGCACGATTCAAATCCTTTCTCGTCGGACTAAAAATAACCCCGTGCTGATTGGTGAACCCGGTGTCGGTAAAACAGCAATTGTAGAAGGATTAGCGCAGCGCATTGTCAGTGGTGATGTCCCGGAATCATTGCGCGATCGCAAACTAATAGCTTTAGACATGGGTGCGTTAATTGCCGGAGCCAAATACCGGGGAGAATTTGAAGAACGCCTGAAAGCTGTCTTAAAAGAAATCCAAGAAGCACAGGGACAAATCGTCTTGTTCATTGACGAAATTCACACTGTAGTTGGTGCGGGTGCAACACAAGGATCGATGGATGCTAGCAACTTGCTCAAGCCAATGCTTGCTCGCGGCGAATTGCGCTGTATTGGTGCCACCACGCTAGATGAATACCGCAAGTACATTGAAAAAGATGCGGCTTTGGAACGTCGTTTTCAGCAGGTGTATGTCGATCAGCCCAGTGTGGAAGATACCATCTCAATTCTGCGCGGTTTGAAAGAGCGCTACGAGTTACACCACGGCGTGAAGATTTCTGATAGTGCGTTAGTTGCGGCAGCTACTCTGTCTGCGAGATATATTAGCGATCGCTTCCTACCCGACAAAGCTATTGATTTGGTGGATGAAGCTGCGGCTAAACTAAAAATGGAAATTACTTCCAAACCAGAAGAATTAGACGAAATCGATCGCAAAATTCTGCAACTGGAAATGGAGCGGCTGTCACTGCAAAAAGAAACAGACAGTGCTTCCAGAGAGCGGTTAGAACGCATAGAGAGAGAACTTGCAGAGTTAAAAGAACGCCAAGTTGCTCTCAATGCTCAATGGCAAGCAGAGAAGCAAATTATCGATCGCATTCGCCAAATTAGACAAGAGATTGAGCGTGTCAATGTAGAAATTCAGCAAGCCGAACGCGATTACGACCTCAACCGGGCAGCAGAACTGAAATACGGCAAACTCACTGAGCTGCAACGACAACTAGAAGAAGCCGAAGCGCGACTAGCTCAAATCCAGACTAGCGGTAAATCTCTGTTGCGCGAAGAAGTCACCGAAGCTGACATTGCCGAAATTATCTCCAAGTGGACGGGTATTCCGTTGAGCAGACTGGTTGAATCGGAAATGCAAAAACTTTTGCATCTGGAAGAAGAGCTACATAAACGTGTGATTGGTCAGGAAGAAGCTGTAAGAGCTGCTGCTGATGCAATTCAACGTTCCCGTGCTGGGTTGGCAGACCCGAATCGTCCCATTGCCAGCTTTATTTTCTTAGGCCCGACCGGGGTGGGAAAAACAGAACTGGCAAAAGCTTTAGCGGAATATCTGTTTGATACCGAAGATGCACTGGTGCGGATCGATATGTCCGAATACATGGAGAAACACACTGTTGCCCGTCTCATCGGTGCGCCTCCAGGTTACGTGGGCTATGAAGAAGGCGGACAACTCACCGAAGCGATTCGCCGCCGACCTTATTCTGTAATTCTGTTTGACGAAATTGAGAAAGCTCATCCTGATGTATTCAACGTCCTGCTGCAAATCCTGGATGATGGTCGCCTAACTGATTCTCAGGGACGCACAGTAGATTTTAAAAATACGATCGCGATTATGACCAGCAATATTGGTTCAGTATACATTTTGGATGTGGCAGGAGACGATAGCAAGTACGAACAAATGCGCGATCGCGTCATGGAAGCAGTGCGAGAAAGTTTCCGCCCCGAATTCCTCAACCGCATTGATGAAATCATTATCTTCCATAGCTTGCGGAAGGACGAGTTGCGCGAAATTGTCAAACTACAAGTGCAGCGTTTAGAGGAGCGACTGCGCGAGCGTAAACTCTCGCTCAAAATCTCCGACGAGGCTCTCGATTGGATTGTTCAGGTCGGTTATGACCCAGTTTACGGTGCTCGTCCCCTGAAGCGGGCGATTCAGCGAGAACTAGAAACTCCGATTGCCAAAGCGATTCTACGCGGCGAGTTCCACGAAGGCGACACAATCTACGTCCATGTGGAACACGAACGACTGGTGTTGAAGCGCTTATCACCTGAACTGGTCAATGCTTAGAGGGGGCAGAGGAGCACAAGGGAGAGATAACTCTTGGAAAGACTTGGGTTAATCGCGTCTCTCTTTCAAGATTTAACAACATATCAAAACATTTTTGGAAAAGCTATGACTTCTGAAGATTTTAGAGAAACCAGAACAAATTCAGTATTGGCAACTGTCTTAGGTGTTTTGATGATTCTGCTGGGAATTGCAGCGATCGCAGAACCATTTATTGCCACTATTGCCATCACAATCGTATTCTCCTGGACTTTAATTATTGCTGGTATCGTCCGAATTGTTCATGCATTTCAATCACGTCACAAACGAGGATTCTGGACAACACTAGTAGTTGGTATTCTATACGTAATTGGTGGAATTTTGTTGATTAGCAACATCTTCGGTGCTGCACTCTCTCTCACCTTAGCTTTTGGATTTATCATTTTTATTGAGGGTGTATTGGAGGTGATTGCAGCATTTGAAATGCGTCGAGATCCAAACTGGGGTTGGGTACTATTTAGCGGGATCATGGCTATTATTCTAGGGATTTTTATTCTCTATCAATGGCCTGTCAGCGCAGTTTGGGTATTGGGAGTATTTGTAGGGATTAATTTTTTGTTGACGGGTGTTTGGATGATCATGCTTTCATTAGCTTCTCGTAGTCTTCCTGACCATAGGGCAAGAGTTTAAAGCAGTTATCAGTTATCAAAGTTTGAGTTGGGGTCTAAATCTCCAACTCAAACGTAGCACGCAATAGTGGTGAGGAACTTTGACTCCCAACTGAAAAACAGTTTACTGTTAACTATTTACTAATTTGTTGAAATAACTTTCGGTTTTATTGGTGAGCTAGTGCAGCCTCACTGAAATAAGGATAATATGATTACAACAGATAACAAGCACGCTGTTGGAGTATTTACTAACCGTAAAGCAGCGGAGCAATCAGTTAATGAATTGAAAGCCTCAAGCTTTCCAATGGAAAAAGTTGCGATTTTTGCAAAATTTGCAGATCGCATAAATCCTATTGGCGAAGTATCAGTCAGTTCGCGTATCAACAATCAAAGTGTAGATACAACTGGAGCAGTTGGTGACGCTTTAACTACAAGTTTTTGGGGAAGCGTATTAGTTGGTCTTAGCAGTTTGGTACTTCCTGGCGGTATTGGAGTAATAATTGCAGTCGGTTCGGTTGGAACAGCATTCATTATCAGTGTAGCGGGTCTTGCAGTTAGTACTATAGCCACAAATCATTTAGTAAAGGTGCTAGCTAGTTTAGGTATTCCTGAAGACCGAGCTAGACGTTATTGCGATCGCATCCAGTGCTGTGAATATTTACTAGTACTAAAAGGCAAAGATGAGGAGATTCAAAATGCTGAAGTCATTTTGAAGAAGCATGATATTAACTATTGGGGTATCTATGAGCTACCACAGGTTTAAATAAGCCTTCTTCATTGTCCTGATGACATCTATACTAAGATATAGATATGGAAGAAATTATACAAGAGACTATAAGGGATTTGGCTCTAATTGCGATTGGTATAGTTGTCTCTTGCCGAGGCTTGAAAACCATGCCGGACAAGGTATATCGCATTTTAGTGTTTCTCATCGATATGGTCTGTATCATTTTGGGAATTGCTGTCAGTCATTGGATTGAAAAACTGTTGCTGTTCATTCTTTGGTTAAATTCAAATCCCAATCCTAACAAACCTGAATATCAAACTCTCACTTGAATAAACGAACTGACGTGCAGAAAAAGCGATCATAATCTTGCATTACTACCAGTAACTTTGGTATTTTGCGAACTAGCCCGGACGTTGTTGTAATCCCCTACAATATTGGCTCATCAGGATGAATATCCCTATTCTGTCACTCTCGGAAAACAATAATCGAAGCAAGATTCTGAAACTTTGATTGAGCCAAGCTTTGAACCTTTATTTTCTAACAGTAACTAAAATTTGTAGCTGAACCCTGAAGATTAAAGCTCTGAAAGGCTTTCAGCAATTGGCTTCTCCCAAAGTGACAAAACAGGGATGAACCTATCCCACTAATACCAGCAATATGATAATCTGCTGTTGATGAAGGTAAATTGTATTAGAGTATGGCTGGGCAATTTGTTCGCGTAGGTTCCGAAGAAAAGGATTAAACGACCTGGAATAGAAGTTGTTTGAAGATATATTCCCCAAGGAGTCAAACAAGAAAGGGCGGGGAATGCCCCATGCGCCGTTTCGTCATGTAGTTAACACCTTACTGTATGTATTGATAACAGGATGTCGTTGGTGTGATGTTCCCAAGGGAGAAATATGGACATCAAAAAGTGCAGCGCACAGATGGTTGATGCGTTGGGAGACAGACGGAACGTTAGAAAGTTTACAAGCACGTACACTAGGAATTGCTCAAGAGAAGGGTTTAATAAACTGGAGTTACGATGCCGTGTTTTTGTATACAAATATTGTAACTGCCAATTACTACTTTTGAAGTATCAATTTATTGAACAACTAAGACTATTGAAAGAG
>NZ_JBDNJQ010000004.1:0-136897 GCF_051172895.1 Nostoc sp. CALU 1950
AAAAGCATTATCACTCAGGCAACGGCTGCTGGGAGAAGAGCATCCCGATGTCGCCCTCAGTTACAACAACCTGGCAGCACTCTACTACTCCCAAGGACGGTACAGCAAAGCCGAGCCACTGTATAAAAAAGCTTTGTCAATTGCTGAACTTAGCTTAGGAGTAGATCATCCCAATACATCCAAGATCCGTGAAAATCTGAAATTGTTGGGCGATAATTATACTTAATGCTAGTGTAGTAAAAAAATTATAAATTATCTGTTCCTTTGATGAAACCGCGATCGCCTCTTCCACATTAGAAAAGCGATCGCTCTCTCAAGTCGAGTGATTTCATTTTGACCCGCGATCGCCAATGACAATCAAAAAAAGGGGGGAAGCAAGCTACGCGTAGCGTCTCGCAGAGAAGGGATGCCCAATCCCCAATTAATTCAACGGCTCCACAATAGCTCTTAAACCTTTGCTAGAAAGTGTTTTAAGCATTTCTTTAGCATTATATTCACTGTTAAATACTCCTGCTTGCATAACTTTTTGACCTTGCCAAACTGTGGGAAACGCATCAGGAGCAAGGAATCGCACTAAATCTTGATCTCTCTCGGTTGCTAGTGGCACTACCACGCGATAACGTACACCGAACTGCGTCGCAGAGTTACCGCCATAAGGAATACTTGCAGAACTTGTTTGCATATTGCGAGTCTTGCTAATGGGGATATTGTGACTAGGAAGTGGTAAAAGTGCTGAAGCACCTGGGGCAGAAGTTTCTAGTATTGGCAATGACTGCTGTGCAACTGGATTGGATGGGTACTCAGGGGCAGTAAACTCAATCGTATTAGGATCAATCCGCACATAATTTAACTGTCGTGTATCAGACTGCTGTGCTGGACTGGAATTTGCAACTCTTGAAGTGTTAGTTGGTATTTGTCTACCTGACAAGCTGCTAGGAGTAGGAAAACCCGCGACTCCAGAGGTGGGGAGTTGTTGATTGGATCTAGGCGTGGAAACTGATGTATTGACTGGCGCTAATGGCAGCATTTGACTGTTTAATTGTGTAGAAACAGGATTATTTGCTGAAATGCTGTTGCTGCTTTGCCCATTGGTAGTTTCAGAGATTTCGGGAGCCGAGAAAGTGATTTCTCCAGTTGGTGGTATTTCTCGTAACACGTTGTTGGGAGCGGGTTGAGAATTTTGGGTTGCTATTGCTGTTGTACCGTCAATATCTACTTTGCCAGTGATGCGATCGCTCACAAGGTTGTTACCAGCAGCAACAATTACCTGTTTAGCAGCGCTAGCGTTAATGTCGTAGCGGCCATTATTTTGAAATTGATTACCCCCAGGTTCGGATGCACTACCCAAATCTGGCATTGATTGAGCGATCGCAACTAAACCATCTTCTTTATTATCTTGAATAGAATTATTCCGCAAAATCGGGCGGGCATTTGCTTGCACCACAATTCCCGATCTATTATTTTGGATTTGATTGCCGATGACTACAGGAGCGGCATTTTGGGCAATATTAATCCCAAAACCCGTTTGGTGAAAGATATTTTCCTTCACTTGGGGACTGGAGTTACCGGAAATTGTGATCCCATTGGCTCCATTGCGATCAAAGTAATTCTTGGTAATAGTCGGTGCAGCATTACCACTGACGGAAATCCCATCTTGAGTACTGCCAGTAAATGTATTTTCCGCGACTACTGGATTGCTAGATTCAATCCATAAACCGTAACCACGGGGGTTAGAGTTTGTCACTGTTACCCCAGTGAGTAAAGCTTGATTTGCTCCAACAATTGTGACATTTTGACCGGCGAAGCTCCGACTCAGGTAATCACCACCTCCCTGAATGATAATATCTTTGCCTTGATTGCTAGGGTTGCCTTGAATTAAAATACCCGGTTTTAGCATTAAGGGAAATTCCTCTCCTGTCTCGGCGCTATAAGTGCCCGTAGAGAGCATAATTACAGTATTGGCGTTAGCTAATCGCAACGCTTGAGTAATCGTTTTCACAGGAGCGGATTCGCTGCCATTACCTGCGCTGTCATCTCCAACCTTTGGGTTGACAAACAGCACATTAACCTGAGATGGTGTTTTTTCACCAGAGGGTATAGAATCTGGTGTCGATGGTATTTGAGCGATCGCGCTACCCAAGCTTGTACCCAGGAACGCCATACTTGCCGCTATCATACTTAATGTAAAATATAATACCGAATTACTAAAAAATAAAAGCCTTGCTGATTTCAGAAACTTCAGCTTTGCAAGCATAACATCTACTCTACGGTACTTAGGAAACACACGATAGTGAATCATCTTTAACACGACTCCTTAGAAGTATCAATAAATTCTTATACTCTTAGAGAGTATTATGTCGATAATATTACTCACAATATTGACCGATTGGCGATTTTTAATACAGAGTATTGAAAAAGAAGGCAGGAGGCAGAAGGAGTAAATCAGTAGGGGATTCAGACTCTTCCTGAATAAGACTCCTTTAGTCGCGGTACTTGAGAGAGGGCAGTTTTCCTCCAGCAAGACTGCCTTTCTTGATAAATTAATGTGAGTTCCACTTATTTAGAACTTACGCACTGTACAACTTAATCATGGTATGAATATACAAAAATGGGTCGTTTCAGCCTTTTATTAATCGTTCTTCGATGGTCAGCTGTAGGGGTTTAGCATTGCGCTTTCCCCCTACGACAGTCGTGCTTTTTCAAAGAATTCATATTTGGTATTTTCTGTCAATGCGTAAATCCTATTTTTGAAAAAAAGATTTTTGTTAGATATTTTTAGTCTCGGCGTTTTTTGTGACTTTTTTAAGGCTGAAAATAAAACTCAGTAGTCTTAGAGGACTTTTAAAACATCCTCTAATTGAACAAAATTTGTTGCTAGCAATTTTACGGTAAAATCTAACTGGTTAAATCACCGCAATACATCAAGCGTGAAAACTGACAGCATTTTTTATCGCCTTTTTCAAGAACTTCCTGGCATCTTTTTTGAATTAATTGGTAATCCACCCCAAACCGCAGAGACTTATCAATTTTCCTCAATTGAAATCAAGCAAACTGCCTTCCGTATAGATGGTGTTTTTCTCCCAACACAAGGAGAAGAAAATCCGATTTACTTTGTTGAAGTCCAGTTTCAAACCGACACAGAAATTTATTCACGCCTATTTTCAGAAATTTCTTTATACTTACGCCAAAATAAACCTAAAAATTCTTGGCGAGGAGTAGTTATTTATCCCAATCGCAGTCTAGATACAGCAGATATCAAGAATTACAGCGAATTTTTCACTAGCCAGCGCATCAGTCGCATTTATCTTAATGAATTAGGTGAAACAGCATCGCTGCCAGTTGGAATTGCTACTATGAAATTAGTGGTCGATGAAGAGGATACAGCAATTACATCTGCTAGGCAGTTAATAGGCAGAACCCAGCAAGAAATCAACATTGAACCACAACGGCGGCAGTTACTAGAATTGATAGAGACAATTTTGGTTTACAAGTTTCCGGCAATGAGTCGAGAGGAGATTGAAGGTATGTTTGGGTTAAGTGATTTGAAACAAACACGAGTTTATCAAGAAGGCAAGCAAGAAGGTAAGCAAGAGGGCAAACAAGAGGGAGCGCGTGAAGAAAAGTTGAGAATGATACCTTTGTTGTTGAGATTGGGATTGAGTTTTGAAGAAACAGCGAAAGAGTTAGGTTTGAGTCTAAAAGAGATTCAGCAAGAAATGCAAAAACAGCCTCCAAGTCAGGATACGTAACCGACAATTAGCACTGATCACAAATCCCTCTAAATATTCCTGCTATTTTTTATCCGCACAATTTTTAATTTTTTCTATGATTTCCCTGTCTCCCATTCTCCAAGCTAGACTTTCCCAACCCTTGAAAATTGGCTCCTTCGAGGTAAAAAGTCGGGTTCTCCAGTCGCCTCTATCTGGGGTTACAGATATGGTGTTTCGCCGTCTGGTGCGTCGCTATGCCCCAGATTCCATGATGTATACCGAAATGGTGAATGCTACAGGGTTGCATTATGTCAAGCAGTTACCCAAAATCATGGAGGTAGACCCTAACGAACGCCCAATTAGCGTTCAACTATTTGATTGTCGTCCAGATTTTCTAGCAGAAGCAGCAATCAAGGCAGTTGCAGAAGGTGCTGATACTGTTGATATTAATATGGGTTGTCCAGTAAATAAAATAACTAAAAATGGTGGTGGTTCTTCGTTATTGCGCCAACCAGAAATAGCAGAAGCAATTGTGCGGGAAGTGGTAAAAGCTGTTGATGTACCTGTGACAGTAAAAACCCGCATTGGCTGGAATGACAACGAAATTACTATTCTCGACTTTGCCAAGCGAATGGAAGATGCCGGGGCAAAAATGATCACAGTCCACGGACGTACCCGCGCTCAAGGGTACAATGGCAATGCTCGTTGGGAATGGATTACCCGTGTAAAAGAAGTGCTTTCTATCCCAGTAATTGGGAATGGAGATATTTTTTCTGTTGAAGCGGCGGTGAGATGTTTAGAACAAACTGGCGCTGATGGCGTTATGTGTTCTCGTGGAACTTTGGGTTATCCGTTTTTGGTGGGAGAAATTGATCATTTCCTGAAAACTGGGGAAATATTACCGAAACCTACCCCGATTCAGCGGTTGGAATGTGCAAGAGATCATTTACAAGCCTTGTGGGAATATAAAGGCGATCGCGGCGTGCGTCAAGCCCGTAAGCACATGACTTGGTATGCTAAGGGTTTCGTTGGTGCTGCCGAACTGCGAGGACAGCTAAGTTTAGTTGAAAAAGTAGATCAAGGTTTGGCAATGCTTGACCAAGCAATTGAAAAACTGGCCAATGGTTATGAACTTGAAGAAGAAGCAGAAGGTAGTTTGGTAATGCTTTAGAAAATTGATTTTACCATTAGCTTGGGATGATATTGGTGATTGCGAAAAGTGACGCGATCGCTTAGATACTGCTAACTTATTTTATTTGGACAAATTTAACAGTAAAGTAAAAAGTCAAGCAAAATTATTAAATCACAATACAAATTTTAGCTTATCTGATAATAAAATCAGGATATTTCTTAAATTCACGGTTGCAGTTTCAGTCCCTAATAAGAAATTTGGTTATAGCGTTTCTTTGTGAAGCTGCATATAATTCAATACAGTTCAGATAAGACCAAAACACTTGTAGAGACGGCGATTTATCGCGTCTCAAAAACCCACGTTTTTGTACAAGTAGCGCTTAACTAAACCGTATTGGCATATAATTTCCCCCCCGGCTATCGCCGTCCCCCTGATGCCTTGGGGGGACTACAGGGGGTATTATGATGTGCATCTTCATACAGAATTGGTATTAATTACAATCATTTTCAGCAAAGAATTTCATCACCTTCAATCAGGTTTCAATCCCTAATAGGGATTTTGTTGAATTGCAATTACTTACTCTCTACTTGCAAGAAAGAGCCACACACAGTTTCAATCCCTAATAGGGATTTTGTTGAATTGCAATGATATTTTACCAAGTTCTAATAGTGATAGGGATGGTTTCAATCCCTAATAGGGATTTTGTTGAATTGCAATACTCTGACCCTAAAAGTTAACTAATCAAATGTAGTTGTTTCAATCCCTAATAGGGATTTTGTTGAATTGCAATGGCATCAGATAAACGGGAACCAGGCAGCCTCCACGTTTCAATCCCTAATAGGGATTTTGTTGAATTGCAATTACCTGGTAGAGATGGTAGACCTGGTAGGGATGGGTTTCAATCCCTAATAGGGATTTTGTTGAATTGCAATACCATCGTTTCACCCTATGCCAGAGCAAGATACACGTTTCAATCCCTAATAGGGATTTTGTTGAATTGCAATAGCTGGCGTCTGAAAGCGCTGCTGTATTTGATTTTCAAGGTGCGGTTGCGCGAATGAGTGAATCATAACACAGGGAATAGTCATGGCATAAGATGCAAATCGCTGAAAACCAGTCCCCATAAGGTGCGCGGATGTTTTCAGAGTAACATTGCCCTCAAAGTCTTGTATAGATAGAGTGTGCAGCTTTTTTTGCCCCATCTCATTTTGTACACCTACCCATCCGCGCATTTTGCAAGTAAATTAGTCAGATTGCTGAGAACTAAGCTTACTACTTGATGATTTGGGAATACTGAGATTAGAGGTATATATTGCAAATCCAGTAACCTTTAAGATCATGTTGACACTTTTAAACTATCCTTTGCACTCAATTGGTTTTATTCCCCACGGACATTGTTATCTCTGGCAAACGGGGCTAGTTTGGTTACACATTATTTCTGATGCAACGATCGCACTCGCCTATTATTCTATTCCCTTCTTGCTGATTTACTTTATTTCCAAGCGCCAAGACGTTCCTTTTAATGGAGTCTTTATATTATTTGGTGCTTTTATTATTGCTTGCGGAACTGGACACTTGATCGACATTTGGACGCTTTGGCATCCAGATTACTGGGTTGCAGGTAGTCTCAAAGCTTTAACTGCCATTATTTCAATATATACAGCCTTTGCCTTATTTTATCTCATGCCTCAAGCTCTAACATTGCCTAGCCCTGCCCAGCTAGAAGTAATTAATCGAGCGCTCACAAGTGAAATTGTACAGCGCAAGCGTATAGAGCAAGAACTGCGTAAAGCTGAGGAAGTTGCTCAAAATGCTAGCCAAGCAAAAAGTGAATTTCTTGCCAATATGAGTCATGAATTACGCACACCCCTTAATGGCATCCTGGGCTATACACAAATTCTCCAACGCACAGAATCTTTAAGCGAGAAAGGACGCAAAGGAGTCAGCATCATTTACCAATGTGGTTCTCATCTATTAAACCTAATTAATGATGTCCTGGATCTCTCCAAGATTGAAGCCCGGAAACTGGAATTAAATCGTGTTGGTTTCTACTTTCCTGCTTTTATAGACAGTGTGGTTGAAATTTGCCGTATCCAGGCAGAACAAAAGGTTATTGCATTTCATCTTCAATTAGATCCTGATTTGCCAACAGGCATTTATGCTGATGAAAAACGCTTGCGACAAGTACTGATTAACTTGCTAAGTAATGCCATCAAATTTACTCATGAAGGTAGCGTTAGCTTTCAGGCTAAGGTTATTAGTCAAGAATCAAATGCCGATGGAAAAATAACAAACTACAAAATTCGTTTTGAGATAGCAGATACTGGCGCGGGTATAACCCCTGAGCAAACTCAGAAAATCTTCCAGCCCTTTGAGCAAGTGGGAAATCAGAAACGACAAAGTGAAGGTACTGGCTTGGGATTAGCAATCAGCCAACAAATTATTTTACTGATGGGTGGTCAAATTCAGGTGCAGAGTGAGCTTGGTAAAGGTAGCACTTTCTGGTTTGAGGTGCAATTGCCAGAATCTAAAGATTGGGCAAAGGTTTCCAGAGTGGTAGAGCAGGGAACTATTATTGGTTATCAAGGACAAAAACGCACCATTTTGATTGTGGATGACAAATGGGAAAATCGCTCGGTAATTGTAAATTTACTAGAGCCAGTTGGGTTTACAGTTATAGAAGCTAGTCATGGTCAGGAAGGATGGGAACAAGCTGTAGCTCATAAACCAGACTTGATTATCACTGACTTAGTTATGCCTGTAAGCGATGGATTTAAGTTCATCAAACGTTTACGTTGGTCTAACCAATTTAAAAAGATTGCTGTTATTGCTTCGTCAGCTAGTGTATTTGCAGCCGATCAGTACAAGAGTGTTGATGCTGGTGCGAATATATTTTTACCAAAGCCTATAGAAGCTGAAGCCCTGCTGGAATTACTACGAAAACTTTTGCAACTGCAATGGATTTTTGATGGCAAAGCAGACACAATCAAAAAAACTGATGCAGGTGGTATGGATCATCTAGAGAAGATGATTTCTCCTAGTAATGAGGTTTTACAACAGTTACTCGAACTAGCACAAGACGGCGATATTCAACTACTTTTAGAATCAGTTCAGGAACTTTCTACATCTGATGAGCAGCTTAGTACTTTTACTGAGCAAATCATCCAGCTTGCTAGTAATTTCCAACTTAAACGTTTGGAAAGCTTCATTCAACAACATATTAATTAATTAGAATCAAATTTCGCTTTTTAATCCATCATGCTCAAGACCTCAAATACTGGATTTCTTTTGATTGTGGATGATAATCCGACAAATTTATCTGTCCTGTGCGAAGCGCTCAGTATTGAGGGGTTTCGTTTTCGTGTTGCAGTGGATGGAGAAACTGCGATCGCTCTTGCAGAACGTAATCGACCAGAGTTAATTTTGCTCGATGTACAAATGCCTGGGATTGATGGATTTGAAACCTGTCGCCGCCTCAAAGCCAATCCTGTTACTCAAAACATTCCCATTATTTTCACCACAGCTTTAGCGGATACGGAGAGCAAAACCAAGGGATTTTCTCTTGGTGCAGTAGACTACATTCCCAAACCTTTTGCCCAAGAGGAAGTTATTGCGAGAGTGCGTGTGCATTTACAAGTCAAACACCTGACTGAATCTTTAGAACAACAGGTGAGCGATCGCACCGCTGCTTTGCAACAAATCCAAGTCCAACTAGTACAGCAAGAGAAACTCTCAACACTAGGAGAATTAATTGCTGGTGTCGCCCATGAAATCAACAATCCTCTCAGTTTTATCACTAGCAATATTCCACCTTTAGAGGAATATTTTGCAGGAATAAGTAAAATTATCCAACTGTATCAACAAGATTATCCCAACCCGACAGCTAAAATTAGCACTGCTATTGATGAATTGGATCTGGAATTTATTCTTGAAGATATAACAAAAATCCTGAACTCACTTAAGCTAGGTAGTGAACGGATTCAAAATCTTTCTACCTCACTACGCAACTTTTACCGCTCGGATAGTGATGAAAAATTACTTGCAGATTTGCACCAAGGACTGGATAGCACATTAATGATTTTGCAGCACCGCCTCAAAGGTAATGGCGATCGTCCTGCTATTGAAGTGATTAAGAGTTATGGAACATTGCCAGAGATAAACTGCTATCTCGGTCAAATGAATCAAGTATTTATGAATATTCTAGCTAATGCAATTGATGCTCTTGATGAAGCTCTGATATTAGGCAAAATCAGTGATCAAATTCCTCAAATTCAGATTACTACAGAAGTAGATTCCGAACAATGGATTGTAATTCGGATTGCTGATAATGGCACCGGCATTCCTGAATCTGTGAAACAACGGCTGTTTGAGCCTTTGTTTACCACAAAACCTGTCGGTAAAGGCACTGGACTCGGCTTATCGATTGCCCATCAAATAGTTTTGGAAAAACACAATGGTACATTGGAAGTGAATTCTCAAATGGGGATGGGAACCGAGTTTACGATTAGAATTCCAATCATCAGCAGTGTAGATTAAGAAAACATCCACCTTTTCTATGGCTAATATCAAAAGCCAAATAGAATTCGGGGCTATAGAGACAAAACACAAATGACAATGCTTTCAAATTTCTGAAGTCCGCGTATCCTTCGCAAAAATCGCAGGTTACGCGGACTGCATTAATAGGAATTTTGGTGAATTGCAATCCGTATCCTTTTGCTGCCATTTAGCCCCAAAATCCGAGTTTCAATCCCTAATAGGGATTTTGATGAATTGCAATTCCAGATATGCTTTTTATCTGTTAGGAATTGAGTGTTTCAATCCCTAATAGGGATTTTGATGAATTGCAATGTCAGCAAGCCAACACTGCTGCCAGAATTTTAAGTTTCAATCCCTAATAGGGATTTTGATGAATTGCAATATAATCAGTTGTTTCAATCTGATTTTTACCGTCCGACGTTTCAATCCCTAATAGGGATTTTGATGAATTGCAATGAGTAAATCAATGGCTTGGATACGTATTTCGGTTAGTAAAAGTTTCAATCCCTAATAGGGATTTTGATGAATTGCAATCAAGTAATCAACATTCGCACTAAAGAGGCTTTGTTGTTTCAATCCCTAATAGGGATTTTGATGAATTGCAATTCTAAAGAGCGTGGTAGTGGTAGATGACTTATTTAAAGTTTCAATCCCTAATAGGGATTTTGATGAATTGCAATGGAAGCGATCGCGTCTTTGCCGGGGCGATCGCTTTTGTTTCAATCCCTAATAGGGATTTTGATGAATTGCAATCATGCACTTAACACAGCCTTGGGTAATCTACGTAGTTTCAATCCCTAATAGGGATTTTGATGAATTGCAATGCAGTATCCCAGCCTAATGCCATACCAGATATGTTTCAATCCCTAATAGGGATTTTGATGAATTGCAATTCACTTGCTTATAGAGTGGCCTTGCAGTCCATCAGAAGTTTCAATCCCTAATAGGGATTTTGATGAATTGCAATAGTGATGTGTGGCTGGGATGTTTGCCTTGTGGCTTGTTTCAATCCCTAATAGGGATTTTGATGAATTGCAATGATATTATTCAGCATGGCGTTTATATTCCTTACGGTTTCAATCCCTAATAGGGATTTTGATGAATTGCAATTTAGAGCAATTTGTAAAAGAGTATGAAGAAGATGTTTCAATCCCTAATAGGGATTTTGATGAATTGCAATTTCGTCAATACCTTGACTGCTATCCGCTTCAATGTTGCACGGGTTTCAATCCCTAATAGGGATTTTGATGAATTGCAATCGCTGGCGTCCGAAAGCGTTGCTGTATTTGGTTTTCAAGGTGCAGTTGCGCGAATGAGTGAATCATAGCACAGGGAATAGTCATAACACAAGATACAAATCGCTGAAAACCAGTTCCCATAAGGTGCGCGGATGGTTTAAAAGTACCATTGCCCTCAAAGCCTTGTATGGATGCAACATACAGGCTTTTTTGCCCCATCTCATTTTGTACACCTACCCATCCGCGCATTTGGCAAGAAAATTAGTCTAACTAGCGATCGCTACCACCATTAAAATAAGCGATCGCCTAGCACTTGCAAACCTTAATTTACCAAATCAGGGAATACCTCTTGCACAGCCGGATGCACTAAATTATGATTCCGCACGTTCACACCCTTAGCTAATGCTGGGTTAACTTCCAGTGCCATAATTCCCAAATTTGCCAACTGGACAACATAAGGTAATGTACTATTGTTAAGTGCCTGAGTTGCTGTCCAAGGTACTGCTCCTGGCATATTGGGAACGCCATAATGCACCACGCCCTCTTCAATGTATACCGGATTAGTGTGGGATGTAGGGTGTAAGGTTTCTATGCAACCACCTTGGTCAACAGCTACATCAACTATTACAGAACCAGGACGCATTTGTTTGACCAATTCGCGAGATACTAATATTGGTGCCCTACGTCCTAACACTAAAACTGCACCGATGAGTAAATCTGCTTCTTTAACGGCGGCTTCAATATGAGCAGAGTTGCTGTAAAGTAATTCAACTCTAGAGCCAAATAAGGTTTCTAAGTAAGATAAACGCTCGACACTCACATCTAAAATCTGGACGATCGCACCCATGCCCACGGCAATTTTAGCTGCTTCTGTGCCGACAACGCCGCCACCTAAAATTACTACTTTGCCTGGTTGGACTCCAGGTACACCGCCCAAAAGGACGCCTCTACCACCTTGCTGACGTTCTAGGAATCTGGCCCCAAATTGTACTGCTAGCCGACCGGCAATTACGCTCATGGGCGTGAGCAAGGGTAGTTTGTTGGCACCAGGTTGTTCTACAGTTTCGTAGGCGATCGCAGTTGTGCCACAATCAATTAAATGCTCTGTCAATTTGCGATCGGCTGCTAAATGTAAATAAGTAAATAATATCTGCCCTTTCTGCAAAAATTTATACTCAGATGTCAGCGGCTCTTTAACTTTAACAACCAATTCTCTATTCCAAGCTGTTTCTGATGTCGGGACAATCTCGGCTCCAGCACTTTTGTAATCGTCATCAGAGAATCCAGCACCATTACCCGCTTGCGTCTCGACGAAGATGCTATGACCATTTTCTCGCAGCACCCGCACGCTAGAAGGACTTAAACCTACACGAAATTCTTGATCCTTATTTTCCTTGGGAACGCCGATTTCCATATATCGCCTCTGATATTTTTTTTGTTTAACTGTAGCCTGCCAATCTCAAGCTTGCTACTTCTGTCTTGCTACTTCAGTATTAGAGATAGCTGTATTAGAGATAGCTAATCTCTGTTCTAAGTTTCTCAATTCAATCTGAGTAGCCCAAACTCTTGCCCTTGACTATTGCCCCAGTATTTATACAATATATAAAGAATAGTAACAATTTATTAAAAGACCGATTGTATAGCTCCCGACTAGGAAGCTTTTGCTGAATTTCTCAAGTCATCTTGGTATTCAAGCACTGCAATCAGCTTTTAAGCTACCAAGTGTAGGGCAAAAGTTAAGGGGAAAAAACGAATCTATTCCTTTAACCTTTACCACTTATCACCACTTTCCCCGACTTCTGCTGCGAAGTCTGATATCATGTCCCGTTTGCCGAAAAAGGTTTCTTAAAAATGACACAAACACAACCAACGATTACACCTAAACTAGAGGAGCCTAAGTTTGGCTTTAACGAATATGCCGAACGCTTGAATGGTCGAGCTGCAATGATTGGCTTCGCTTTGATGTTGGTGATTGAATATGTCACCAATCAAGGGGTGCTATCATGGCTGGGTCTGAAGTAGTGCCATAAACAAGCACGATATTGAAGTTGTAAGCTAGTAATTAAAAGAGTTTTAACCAGCTGGAACAACCAGTTGGTTTTGACTTTAACAATTGATAGCCAAGTACTTCACCTTACATACTTTAATTAGACTTATTTATAAATAATTGACCTAGAATGTAAGCAAGAGAGGAATGGAAATACCTATTAGTGATTGAAATATCATAGACTTGCAACTAATATATGCAAGGTATATGCAAGGCAATTAATGAGTAAACTTCCTCCCCTACTAAAGAAAATCATAATTAATGCCTGCCTTGGATAAGAAAGGCAAATGACGGGTGAGGTATTCTGGGTAAATATACACAAAAGGTGAACTGGAACCAACCAAGCTGTGATGAATGCTGTATTACCTCGTTTTTTGAAGTCAACTTACCGAAAAGAGCCAATAGTCACTGTATTGATGACGATGGGCGTTATGGATGCCCTGATTGGCGGTTTGAATGATAGCTGGTCATTGTTCGCTTTTGGTTTGGGAACAGCAGGGATAGCGCTCGGCTTTAAGTTGTGGCGTGTCCAGCAGCGTCGTCCCTTACCAGAGGAACCTGTAGTGCAACATTATTTGCCCTCTCGTTCTTCTAGTCCGCCTTTACCAATGTTAAGCGTTTCTAAGAAAAAACCACCTCTTTAGGATATGCAGAGTTATTACTTAAATAACTCTGCAAAATGTATGGGGGTAACCGTATCTATAAAAGTGAGGAAAAAGAGTGAGTAGTGAGGGAAGAGGTGGGGGTAGTTTTCTGCGTCCGTATATTATCCTGGCATTTATGGCAGCTGTTGCCCTTCCAGTGACTACCTGGGAAGGGTTTTACATTCATCAAGCTCATGCTGTCGTTGAAGTAACGCCAAATTCCCAAGCTACCAGCAGCTTTGGTAATGCTCAACTACTTTACACACTTAGAGGACATAGAGGAACCGTTAAATCCCTCGCTTTTAGTCCAGATAGCAGAATACTTGTGAGTGGAGGTGCAGAAAACGAGGGTATAATTCGCCTCTGGAATTCCGCAAACGGCAAAAAGTTGGCGGATATTAACAAAGCACACAAAACATCTGTAGAATCTTTAGTTATTTCGCCAGATGGTCAAACCCTCGTTAGCTGTAGTAATGACAACACGATTAACCTCTGGAGCCTGAAAAATTTTAAATTTAGCCGCTCTTTTGTCGGACATACCAGTAACGTCTTATCTTTAGCGGTGTCTCCTGATAGTAAAGTTCTCATTAGTGGAGCTTTGGATGGGATTCGTATATGGGATTTGCTACAGCAACGCCCTCTAGGAACTCTAGTGCGCTTTGATAATTTGATTTATACCCTAGCTATTAGTCCAGATGGACAGACCTTGGCTAGTGGTGATAATAAGGGTGTAATCAAGCTGTGGAATTTGAGTACTGGTCAATTAGTTAGTGAATTGCCAGCTCATTCTAATGGTGTGAGCGCTGTAATCTTTACACCAGATGGACAAACATTAGTTAGTGCAAGCCGCGATCGCACAGTCAAACTGTGGAATATTAATACTGGAGAAATAGTCCGTACCCTCACAGGACATAATAACTGGGTAAATGCGATCGCCATTAACCCTGATGGAGAAACCCTTGCTAGTGCTGGTAGGGATGGGATTAAATTGTGGAATTTAACTACAGGCGAGTTAGTAAATACACTAAGTGGACATACAGACTGGGTAAGTGCGATCGCTTTTAGTCCAAATGGTAAAATTCTTGCCAGTGGTGGTTTTGATCAACAAATCAAGATTTGGGGGATTCCACCAAAACGTAAATAATCGCGATGGTACAAAATAATTGAACTAGTGAAGTAGATCCCCGACTTCTTAAAGAAGTCGGGGATATAAATTGTCTTATATTTTGACCGAAAAGGGGACTGGAGACTAGGGGATGGGGACTTTCAGCATTTACCCAACTCAGCACTCTTCATCGTGTTTGCTAAACTGTGGTCTTGCATTTTTAGAGTTTTTATAGTAAAAAATCAACCAAAGCTCAGATCAGATTTTGCGAGAACTAGCCAAAAGCAATCATGGTAGTAACCAAGAGCAATGTCTAAGACGGGCTACGCCTACCCCAAATGTTCAATAACTGTGAATACTTGATGAAAATACAGCCAAGCTAATATCTTATCCAGCAAATTACTGTAAGTATAAACATAGGTAACTTCAAATCATCTATGCAGCTACTTGCCCTCTAGATCGGAACAATTTCTCAACTTAGACAATCTTAGAAATGGTTATCGTCAGTAAATGCACTCAGGTAAAAATTACTATCTTGGCTGAAGCAAAGGTTTGTAGCGTTTAAGCGCTATTTGAAAGGTAGGATAACTTGCTACTGAAATGATATTTAATTTTCCCGAACTGCTTTTGATCCCCATTTCGATAGAATGACTAGGCAGAACCCTAAAACTCAAAACCGCTTTTGACTGCGACGCCCATGAATCAATTGAACAATGGTTTTACGCTATTTTTAAGTCTGCTAGTCGAGGCGATGCCTTTTTTGCTTCTTGGGGTTTTATTCTCCAGTTTGCTGCTATTTTTTGTTGATGAGCGCAAACTAGTAGAAAAAATGCCCAAAAATCCGCTGCTAGGTGCTTTAGTTGGCAGCATGATCGGCTTTTTATTTCCGGTGTGTGAGTGTGGGAATGTACCGGTAGCGCGGCGGTTCCTAATTCAGGGAGTACCCACACCAGTTGCAATTGGTTTTTTGCTCGCAGCACCAACAATTAACCCAGTTGTAATTTGGGCAACTTGGACAGCATTTCGAGATCAGCCAGAAATAGTGGTCTTACGAGTCGTATTTTCTTTATCCATTGCCACAATTATCGGGTTTGTTTTCAGTTTTCAAAAGGACTTAAATCCCATAGTCCAACCTGCGATCGCTCGTTATATGAAGTATAATCCGCCCGCACAACCTGAAACCAAACGCCGTGGTAAGCGTTATCAAGTACAACAGGAAGCACCTGTATCGAATCTCTTACAATCCGGGACTTATATCTTAGGAGGAAAAGCAGGTATACCTCTGCGGATAGATCCGAATTTGGTACCGCCTACCATAATTTCTACTGCCAGTAAACCGCTTGGAGATAAACTGCGCCTAGTGGTGGATAATAGCATCCAAGAATTGCGAGAATTGGGCGGAGTGATGATTTTAGGAAGTGCGATCGCAGCTGCTATTCAAGTCCTAGCTCCCCGTGAATTAATTCTCAGTTTGGGTGCTGGGCCCATTAGCTCAATTGTGGTGATGCTGATATTAGCAGTAGTGGTGTCAATTTGTTCTACAGTCGATTCTTTCTTTGCCCTATCTTTTGCCTCAACATTTAGCAGCGGTTCATTGCTGGCATTTCTAGTCTTTGGGCCAATGATTGACATCAAAAGCGTTGGTTTGATGTTATCTATTTTTAAACCCAAAACTATCTTTTACTTATTTGCCTTAGCAGGACAATTGACATTTTTGTTTACTCTTTTCCTGAACTTACACGTCTTTTAAGAAATTATTTGTCATTTGTCCTTTGTTAATGACTAATGACCAATGACTAATGACCAAATGACCAATGACTAATGGCTAACAAAAATTCCAAATCTAAAATCCCAAATTTGTTACTCCCTTGGCTGGATACCCTAGCAATTACTGCTTGGGGCATTTTGATGTTGAGATATTGGCTAACTAATAAGCTGAACCTGTTGATTCACCCAAATTACTTTTGGTTGGTGATTGTGTGTGGTATCAGCTTCATCATTATTGGTTTATTCAAGATGCAGGAACTTTGGCAACGGCATCGCCGTGATGTTACACCAAACACCCAGCATATTAGTTTATTTCCCCCTGGTTGGGGCAGTGCTTTGTTGTTGACTACGGCGATTCTAGGTTTTATCATTACACCGCAAGTTTTTGCTAGTGACAAAGCACTCCAAAGGGGTGTGACGACTGATCTACTGGGAAGCACACGTGTTAAACCCCAAGCCTTTCGGGTTACTGTTCGTCCAGAAGAGCGATCGCTTGTAGACTGGGTACGCACCGTCAATGTCTATCCAGAACCAGACGCATATACAGGGCAAAAAGTCAAGGTGCAGGGATTTGTGATCCACCCGCCCGATATAGGAAAAGAATATTTGTTTTTAGCACGATTTGTCTTAACTTGCTGTGCAGCAGATGCTTACCCTGTGGGATTGCCCGTTAAACTACAAAATAATCAAGAGCGTTACTCCCCTGATACCTGGCTAGAAGTTGAAGGACAAATGGTGACAGAAAATTTGGCAGGTAAACGCCAACTTACCATTGCCGCTACCTCTTTCAAAAAGATTCCTCAACCGGAGAATCCTTATAGTTATTAGTCATTAGTCCTTTGTCCTTTGTCATTTGTGGATGACTAACGACCAATAGCCCAATGCCCCATGCCCCATGCCCAATGCCTAATGCCCAATAATCAATGACTAAATCTAAAGCATTTATTCAACCACTGGATCGGATAGCGATCGCACTAATGCTACTGCTGAGTGTGCTGATTGGGTTACTCGTATTGCAAGGTGATGTGGTAACTGCTCGTGTCCGGGAATTTACCTGGCAAAATCAACAAATTGGGGCAGAAGATAACTCCTTCACCCTCACCTTCAGCCGCCCAATGGAAGTAAAAAGTGTCGAGGATAACTTGAAAATTGAACCACCCCTAGCAGGTAAATTCAGTTGGGCAGGGCGGCGGATGGTTTATACACTGGTGACACCAGCACCTTATGGCACGAATTATAAAGTGCAGTTACAGGGAGCCAAAGATAAGTTTGCCCAGCAAGAAGGCAAAAATCGGGTGATACAGGCCTTTACAGGTAGCTTCCGCACACGCGATCGCGTCATCCTTTACATCGGAACCAATCAAGAAGAACAGGGACGATTAGTTCTTTACAACTTAACCGAAGAGCAAAAAAGGGTACTTACCCCCAAAGATTTGGTAGTAATGGACTTTGAATCGTTTCCTGATGGCGAGAAAATTTTATTTTCTGCTCGCACCAGCAACAATCAAGACTTACTTTCAGCCCAGCTGTACACAGTGACAACAGGCGTTTCTGGTAAATCTGAACAAGAAGTAGAACCAGCAGGTAGAGTTGACCTGATTTTAGATAGTAAAGATTATCAAAATCTCAAATTTGACTTATCACCTGATGGGGAAACTATTGTCATCCAGCGGGGAAACAAAACTAATCCCGGCGACTTTGGACTATGGTTTATGCCAGCAAACAGCGACGGTTCAGCAGAAAAACCCACCCCTAAACGTCTGCAAAGCCAACCTGGGGGAGACTTTATGATCACACCAGATAGTCAAGCCGTAGCAGTTGCTCAAGGACAAGGGGCAGCCATTCTACCACTGCAAGGTGATGCTAGCAAACCCCTAGATTTTCTGCCGCAGTTTGGTTTGGTACAGGCTTTCTCCAAAGATGGCTCTCAAGCAGCGATGGTAAAGTTTAATACAGATTACACGCGAGATTTGTTTTTAGTGACAAACCAAGGTGTGCAGAAACAACTATTAAAAACTACAGGCTCAATTCTCAGCTGCCAATTTGACATCGCCTCACCCACTCTCTACTGCTTGCTAACACAGCTAGTATCCAAAGAACAATATATAGAACAGCCTTATGTGGTGGCAATTGATCTGAAAAGCGGACAACAAAAACCACTGCTAGTACTGCCTCCCGCTCAACGAAATGTGCAAATGAGTTTATCTGCCGACGGTTTAGGCTTGTTATTTGACCAAGTAGTACCGCAGACAAATCCCCCAACATCATTACCTCCAAACACTTTGAAAACTGATGATGGAGATGCGATCGATACCAGTAGCCTGTGGTTAATGCCTTTGTTACCCATCGCTGATGCTGCGACAGTTGAAATTAGACCAGAACAACTCCCCTTTGCTGGATTTCGTCCCCGATGGCTACCTTGACGAACCAAATTCTGAGTTCAAAATGCTTAACCGAGTAGTATTGGGACTAGGAGGATCTTAAAACTTTGCTCCTGACAGTAGTTAGAAGGTTCGGGAATTTAAAAGAAGGGATAAATCTCTCCTACTCCTGCCTTGGTTAGTAAGAGTTTTGAACTACGAACTACGAATTATCATGACTCTTTCTTGGTAAAAAGCTAACAAATTTTCATTTACTGGAGATTTTAAAACCATGAATTGATAATTTGTCCAAGCTTCCCAAAAAATATAGATTGATAGTATTCCTAAGAAAATACGAAGTCCTAAACTCACTGTGGAATCTGGTAGTTTTGGCAATGTGCGAGTACTCATTTGAACGCCTAAAAGACCTCCACATCCCAAAACTATACCTTGAACAAACAGAATATTTCCCTCTAATGTGTGTCCTGTACAGGCAGCTAAAGCAGTGATGACAATTACACCCAAACTAGTTTGAATTGCTACTTTAATGTCTTCTCCTAGTAGCAACATTTGCAGTGGCACCATAATCGTACCGCCACCTAAGCCGAATAAACCTGCTAAAATACCTGCTGCTCCCCCAGTGCCGATTTTAGAAATTAATGGGTTAAATATTGGTGCTGTATTCTCTGTATCTTTAAAGGCCAATTGCTTACGAAGCTCAATCAAATAGATATTAGCGAGTAGGATGATGCCAAATGTAAAAAGTATTATATAAGATGGAATTTTATTGGCGAAATATACACCTATTCCAGTAGTTAGAAAAGCTGGAATTCCTAAGTAAATTACTCGTTTAAAGTCAAAGTAGCCCATCCACCAATTCTGCAAACTTCCAGAAATTGAAGTAATCACAATAGCAAGGCTACTAGTAGCGATCGCCTGAACGGGAGTATAACCTAGTGTGACTAAAAGAGGAATTGTGACAATACCGCCACCTATTCCTAAAAGTCCAGCTATGATTCCAGATATTAGACCCCCCGTCACTAAAATCAACCAACTATAATCAATCATAAATAGGTCTTTTTCTAGAGAACTGATAGTGCTGAGTGGGCATTGGGCATGGATTATTTTTGTTGTCCCCCTCATCCCCGTACTGTCACTGGATGGCTAACAATGCCTCCGTATAGCAATCCAGAATCATTCCACGGAACTTTAGTCGGTTGTGTATTACCTAAATTGTCAGTAGCACGAGCTTGGAGAAAATATTCCCCAGGAATTGGGTTCCATTCAATATCCCAGCGTACCCATGCAAATGGAAAGTTTGGTTCTCTGAGTCGTGCGAATTGCCAAGTTTTACCGCCATCTAGGCTGACTTCCACACGCGTAATCTTTCCTTTCCCAGACCAAGAACGTCCACGCAGTAAGTGAGTTCGAGCCGAAAGTGTAGCGGGCCAAGCCAACTCGAAAGCGCTCTTAACATTTTGATAGGTAATTAGTTTACCTTTATATGGTGCGATCGCTGGATAATCTGCACCAACCAGCACCATTTGCTCTGTCACCCACTGGGTATATATCGGTGTTTCCGAAACTTCAATCCGCTCAATCCATTTAACGTTGGCGTTTCCTCCCCAACCAGGGAATAAAACACGGCATGGCTGACCGTGATCTGGAGGTAATGGTTCTCCGTTCATTGCATAGACGACAAGCGAGTTATCTGCTAATGCCTTACTAATTGGAACTACACTGCTGAACTTGGATTTATTTGTCTCCTTTGAATCCAGCGAATCCACATCTGCACCTTCAACTAGTACATCTTTCGCTGTGGCTTTCAATCCAGCTCGCTCTAATAACATGCCAAGCGGTACACCAGTCCACTCAGCCACACCAATAGCTCCAAGTCTCCATTTTGCTCCAGAGAGTGGTGTGTTGTAAGCTTCTTCAAAGAAGCGCCGACCATTAGCAGCACACTCAATGGCACAAGTGACTGAGATGGACGGCATGGCAACGATTTCATCGTAAGTGAACTCACAGGGTGCAGAAACGCCAGTTCCGTGAATCTGCAAACGCCATGTAATCGGGTCAAAAGGGGGAGGTGTATGGCGGTTGTGAACATAGAACCAATCATTTGGTACTAAATAACCACGCCCATACATTGCTTCCCAGTTCATCTCTAATGTGCCTTTGCTATGAGAGATATACCCTGGTGGCAATGGCTTAAGTATTTTACTGCCTTTAGTTTTAATAGATGTCTGGCTGTGAGCAGGTGCAGGTTTAGCTAACCCAGCGACGGCTGTTGCACCAACCATAGTGGCTAGTATTTTTAGAAAGCGCTGGCGCGAAATACCTGCATCTGTACTTTTTTGCCAGATACACTCATCAACCCGTGCCTGTAAATAATCTTCCTGATCAAAGAGGTTTTCATCGCTCAAGCTATTACCCCCTTTTAATTCGTAATTCGTAATTCGTAATTAAGGCACAGAGAATAAGGCTTGATGAAGGAGCAGGGGAAATAGGGGAAGAACTATTGCCCAATGCCCAATAAATGCCCTATGCTCTGAAAAAACTAGCTGTTTATTGCTGTCCAGACACCAGTCATCTGATCTTGTGTGTAGTTGGGCAAATAATGAGTCAATCCGTTTTTAGCTATTTGAGCGATCGCATCTATAAAGCGATCGCAGTCTTCCAATGTATTATATACAGCAAAGCTGGCTCGGATAATACTAGGAATGTTACGTGTAATTCCTCTGTCTACTTCCTTGGCAATCTCACAGTCTTGCTCGTCTGAAATATTCTTGAGCTTGCGAATGTATTCATAAGTGCAGAAAGCCCCAGCCCGAACCCCAATGCCATATTCTTGTGCCAGAATTTCTGCCACTAAGCGTCCATCAAACCCATCAATATCAAAGGGAATAACATGGGCTAAATTATCTCCTGGAATATGTACTTTGACCCCAGGAATCAGCCCCAGCCGTGTATATGTGAATTCAACTAGAGAGTGTTCATACTGAGCGATGCGATCGCGCCCTAATGCTTCGATAATTTGAATTGCCTTGGCAATGGCGATCGCACCCATTGCGTTTGGTGTTCCAGGGTCATGGGCCCGTTCTGTATAAAAACGCTTGATCTCTAGATTCCTGGTGATATAAGGCAGGTTTCCACCCCCGATTTGATAAGGGTAAGAGCTATCAAAAAATTCCTTTGGCCCCAGCAAAACCCCGGTTCCATAGGGTGCATACATCTTGTGTCCAGAGAAAGCTACGAAATCTAAATGACATGGGTCATCATCTGCACCCATGTTTACTTGTTCATGCTGAATTAACTGACACACATCGGCAAATATCTTTGCACCATACCGATGTGCTAAAGCTGCAATTTCGTAAATCGGGGGTCTGTAACCTGTAATTGTTGAAGCACCTGTAATAGTTACTAACTTAATTTGCTCGGCTTCGGGGAGATTTTGGTGTGCCTTGAATATATCCTCAATTTCTGCAACACTTACACTTCCATCCGGCTGGGTTCTGTACTGCACAACTTCGTCTCTAGTGACCCAAGGTAGCAGGTTGGATGAATGCTCAATATCAGAAACTAAGATTTTCCCAGGTTTTTTTGCCCAAAGTGTGGCGGCTCCATTAATTGCTTCTGTTGTATTCTTCGCAAAGATTACATAGTTGTCTGAAGATGACCCGACAAAGTCCCGAATCACGTTCCGACTAGCGTCATATTCTCGTGTCGTAATGACGGATTTTTGCCCAGAACCTCGATGCACACTGCCATAAGTGTCAAGCATTTCGTCCACATGCTGCTTAAGGGTTGCAAAGGGTGTGGTTGTAGCTCCATTATCCAAGTTGACGTACTTGACATATTTTCCGTTAAGAGTTTTCACCTTAAAAGATAGAGATTCATCTGTGAATAACGGTCTGATTTCTTTATCCCAAAAACTGTCAAAATTTTCTGCAACCAGCGGTAATTGGGCAGCTTCTTGCTTTATATTTGCGCCCATTGCAAGTACGTCAGTCATCTTTAGCACCCCTATTTTAAATTTGGATTTTTTGGACAAGCCTAACTGCCACAACGCTTTATTTCGCGCCACATTTATATAAATAGGCAGTAATCATGGTCTTTATAACTACTTTGTTGCTAGTGGAAAACTCGGTTCTTACAATTATTCTTTAATAAGTTAATTAAAAATGATATCCGTACTAACACTTGATTAGAATAAAAATTCTGTTAATAAATATACAATGTAAACAATATTAATAAGTAGTCAAGTATACTTTAGACAATTTTCTTGTAGTCATTAAACAAACTTGACATATTGAAGGTAAGTTGAGATGAAAAGCCTCTCACTAACCAAGCCTGGAATTGCCCACTAGGACTGTATTTACTGAGAAAAAAGCCCATACTAAGTTGAGATTACTCTTTAAAAAAAATTTATTAATTTACTTAGATGGTTTGCTACTTCTACAACAATTATTTATAAGTATTTATTCTTATTTGTCACAATTTCATAACATTGTAGTTATGGCAGAAGCTCTTACTTGTTTGCTGACATTAAATAGCGATCGCTCAGATTACAGAATAATCATCGAATAGTAGATACTTGTACGGGCATCTATCTTAAGTAAGAAATGAGTCAGTATAAAATTGTGTTGAAGGAGACATTTTTGATTTGTATCTTAAGACGGATGCGATTATAAAAAATAAACTATAAGGTGAGGCAGTTTTTTCATGTAAAAAAACTTCATCAGCTAATAAAGTTTAGTTTTTAACGTATCGGGTTTCTCCTCCCTGCCGCCTACCTTCGAAGGCGGCCCGAGTTCCCCTTCCACTTCTTCTTGACGGCGCAGAGCATCATAGTGTTATAACGGCATCAGTCTAGATACAAAATAGGGAACACCAATTGATGATTAATTGCTGGTGCTTGGAGAGAGTTAAACTTAGCTTCTAGAGCAAACCCTGATTAGACACAGTTAATAAGCAATGCTAATGCCAGCACTGCTGAATTATTTTTAAGCGGGTGAGTCAAGAGTGATGAATGAAGCTGACACCTCAAACAAGGGGGCTGTGATGGAATCCCTAAATTCTGCTAATTCGCCACAATCAGAGCAGGCGAGTTGTCCCTTTTACTCAGTTGTGCCTAATGACAATATGACAGTTAGAAAACTGCCACTCCTCATGCCAGCTGAAGATACACAATTTTCACAAGATACTACCCAGCAGGACTGGGTTGCAGAGCCTGAAAGCGGCAAACAAGCACTTATTGACTCGGAATTTCAGAACCTGCTGGCATTGAACGAAGAATTACGTGCAGCTAACAATAACTTGTATGAACAAGTAGAGCAGCTAAAAGACAACCTAACTGAGTCAGAAAAGGTTTTGCAGTGGCAGAAAACGCGTTCCAGCGTGAGTGAGTCGATGCTCAACCAACATACTCAGGAACTGGCGGCGGCTCAAGAACAGATAAAGTCTTTATTTCAACAACTAGAAACTGCTGTACAAACTGTTCAACGCCAGGAAATTTTCATTGATACTTATAAAGCACAGCTACAAATTAGCCAACAACGCCTTGCCCAGCTAGAGCGAGAATGTACGTTGTTACACACTAACAACAGCGAACAGTCTCAGCAGCTATTGCAGTCAGAAACTGCTTGTCGGGAGTTACGTACTAGGCTGATGCGACAGCAACGCCAGACGCTGCAATTCAAAGCAGCTCTAGAAAAATGTTTAGATACATCGGTTCCTAGCTATGATTCCCTAGAAGATGCTGCAAAACATCCTAAAGACATAACTAGTGGACAAGGAAGATTCTCTAGAAAAGCTCGGTCTTTGTTTCCGAATGCACATCCAATTCAACCTTGGTCAGCAGAATCAGAATCTTTGACTGATAATCTAGATAATTCTTGGGGTGAACCCTCAGCACCAATCCCATTCCAAAGAAATGAAGCCACTCCGACGCCATCATCTCCTTGGAACTGGACAGTTAAGAAAGATACGCCAACACCAACACAGCCAGGATCATCTCCAGAAATTGATGATTCTTCAGATACAACGGAAGTTGTTTCACCTTTGGGTTCATCAAATTTAGATCAGCAATTAGATAGTCTAATCCAAATGTTTTTTACTTCCCAGCCTGCATCAGTATCACCACCACCACCTGCGAAAACTGATGTAGGTGATTCGCCCATCTGGGAGACTTTAGCAACAATCTTAGAAGACGATGAAGAACTAGAAAATCCACAGAAGGAGCAGTTGGAGGCAGAAATTAATCCCCCTGCAACTACCTCTAATTCTTGGAAAACAGATTCTGTGATTTCACCAGCCAATAACTTACCGATTTCCTCCACTCCACCTGACACCGAGACGCCTGTTGGAGAAACTGAAGACTACTGGTCAGAAGTTTCCCAATTGTCAGCAAGTGATTTGTCTTCAGAGTTATTAGGTGATAATACCAATGATGACAATTCACCTTCACCAGTAGTTTATCCTCAGCGTCCACCCAAGGGGCGTAAGTCATTGGCATCTGTGGAACTGCCGAATTTTCGCCCCAAGAGTTAAGAGAGACGCGATTAATCGCGTCTGTACAAGAGTTGGGAGTAATAAAGTGATTAGTGATTAATGACTAATGACTAATTCTTACTTCTGACTTCGGAATTATGGCTTCTGGGTTGGATTTTACTACCTGACTGCGCGATCGCGGTTTGCCTGTGGCGATCGCATAGTTAATCGCCAATAGCCACAGCCATAAGCCGGGATTCCGGGGTTCTAGCCAAAAACCTACCCGATTCAAGAAGCGCCCAAACCACGGACTCAGCAAAGCGCTAATTAGGGCATGACGACCAAAGTTGAAATAACTACCAAGCCATCTCAGCAAATCTCTTGGGCCAGCAAGTTCCCAAATCCATAAAAGCAAGGCAGGATTTTTCCTAGCTGCTTTCAGTGCGAGGCGGTTAAAGGTTAACCAATCACACCGATCTTTGATGAAGTTATCTGCCACCTCTGGCGGTTCATCTGCTAACAGCCCAAAAAAGGTGTTGAGCATGGAGTTAATTCGCTGGGGTGGTAAAAATTTCCCTGTGGGTACCATCATCCCTTTGGAAAATAACCAAGTCACTGAAACGTTGCTTTGGTAGGCGCGTATTTGGTTCAAGTGGCGGAAACTCAACAAGTCATGTTTGAGAGCAGTATCCAACAGCATTGTTAAGCGCTCTAAGTTGCGAACTAGGGAACCAAAACCGGTGAAGACGAGGGGAGACTGGAGTGATGCGGCATCACCGATCGCAATCAATCGATCAAAGGCAACTGTGCGATCGCGACTTCCCAGACTAAAATGCCCCGGTATATACCCAAATGTCGGCTTCTTCCACACCAATTTGTCCATATCGCACCTGCGATACTCTGGCAAAATTGTGAAAAAGTCTTCGTACATCTCTAGCAAGGAACCGGGATTTTCAGCATTGACTTCGTGGTAATGAAATAAATAAATCGTCAGTTCATCATCTGCTGCGGGAAACAATTCCCAAATCAACTGCCTTCCCCGCGAAATGTCTCCATGACTGTAAAGAACGTCCCCATATTGCGAATCCCATACTCCCGGCTCAAATCCGCTCTCAATTGCCGCTCCCACTGTTGGACAGACACTATCAAAAGCACGACCACCATTTAATTGCCAAGCGATGGGGGACGCAGTTCCCATTGCATCTATCAGCAGTCGTCCACTTACTTGCTTCTCAATCTGACTGGGCAAGTGCTTGACTTGCAAAACTACTTGTGATATATCAATATCTGCACGGATAAACTCTGTTTCATCCCAAATTTCACCGCCTGCCGCTTGCAGTTTTTGCCCACACATTTGGAGCCATTTTTCGGAATCTAAACCTAAATTTAGGACTGTGGGTGTGTGGAGGACGGGCGATCGCAGTTTGGCTGGATTATTAGCATCAAAAAACTTATTGAATCCGTCTTTGTATTCTCTGGCAATGATGGTTTCTAACTCAGCGGGGGTGACTAAACCCAGATTAACCAAGCTTTGAATCTCATCGCGGGAAATATTCCATTCTCGGTTCATTCGCCCAAAGGGCATCCGTTCCACCAGCAGGACTTTATATCCCAATTTTGCCATCAGTGCTGCATGGATTGCGCCTAGTGCGCCACCGATGTAGATGATGTCGTAAGTAGGGGATGAGGAGGATGAGGGGGATATTATTTTTCCATCTCCCCCTGCTCCCTCATCTCCCCCTGCTCCCCCTGCTCTTGTTCCTGAGTGGGAAAACACCACCTGACGCGGTTGCTGCGGATTCCGTACCCCTTCGCGCCATCGTTGTTCCCACCAGTAGGCACGCGTTAGATCATATTCACCGTTGGGCATTTTCTGAAAATACTTGACGGTGAGGGGGTAAGCAGAGCCTAGTGCGGCAAAAATCGATTGCTGGGATAAATCAATTGCTGGCGGTTCTGGGTAATGATGCGGAAAACGGCTTCTGATTTCCTTGGTCAGGCGTTGCAGGATTTGTCCCTCACAGGGAAAGGTTTGTTCTGCCCAACGAAACACTTTTAGATAGGTAGTTCGTTGCACCGACCAGACAAATACCGAAAGTTCCGCAGGCAAGTTTTCGGAAAGAGCCACTCCAGCAGTTGTAGTAGCACTGGGTATTTTGAGGCGAAAGCCTTCCGAGGTAAGCACTTTTTCTCCATTACCGGGTTCAAAATCTGTTTGTAACCAGTTACGCACAGTTGCTATATCCGGAGTTGGAATTTCTAAATAAAGGATTTCTCTCATCTTTTCCTGACATTTCCGATCAATCTACTCACTAAGACAGATTTTATTAAGGCACAAAGTAAGGTAAACTCCGCCCTAACTAGCTTCGTAAAGATTCAGTGAAGAAATTTTAAGAGTTTGTCAAATTTATTGTTCATTTTGTATTTCTGTAAACCCACGCCATGAATTATCCCATTCCAGACAGTCCCCAAGAAATTATTGACCTACGACAACAGCCGATTGATGAAGAACTAGTTGCTAGTGCGATCGCTGGAGTTATTAAAATTGTCCGCGCTCAAGGTCAATCTTTGGAAGAATTAACCGCTCAGTTGCTAGCAGATGATTCACTGCTGGATCAGCAACAACGTCGCTGGTTGAGCCAATTAGTTGCTCAATCCTGGGAAAATTTCTCCTAAAACCTTGTATATGATAAAGTTTTTGTCGCAGCATTAGATTTCTAGGTCTGTACCTAAATGTTAGCGATGCCTGCGGCGGGCTGCGCCTACGCATTTTAGATATAAAGTAACAATAATTGCCAGCATGGAATTGGCAATAGGTTTACTATTTTTGCATTTATGGCACAGCAGCCACTAAATTAACCATATCAGCACCGGGCACTAATCAGGAAAAAGGCGAAAGGTAAAAGTAATTACTTTTACCTTTTTAAATTGAGTTAGATTGCTTGAAAAAGAATTTTAGCTAAACCATTTCAGCTTATAGCGTTTCCTAATCACATGAGCTATATAATAATCCCCTCATTGCCTGCGGGGAGGGGGTTGGGGTGGTGTTCTTGTACCTCACCCAAGCGAGATTTCCTTAGATAAGCTTCGGAAAATGCTTATTAAGGCAAGTTTTATTTTTTACTTAATAATAAATAATTACCATACTTGAGGCTTTTTTGTGGTCTAAAAACCCATGCCTAATCACCTACGAAATTCGGGAAGCTCTTTTCCGAAATCTTATCAATTCATCTTGTGTAATATATTAATGTTTAAAAAATTCAATATACTATTACGCAATAACTAGTATTAAATAATACGTAATCACGTATTGCAATCCAACATATAAATCCTATTTTTTTTTTGAAAAAACTCAGTACATATCTATTTACTTCTTGGCTGTTCAGAGTTCCCTCCCTATACAAGTAAGTTCAGGAATAAAATCGGATTCCTATATAATATTTATGCCAGACTCACAGTTTCGACGAAATAACTCCCGACCTAAAAAGATATACAGTTTTTTTAAAAAGATGCAAAAGCTATCACTTTTCTCTATTACTTTTGCATACAATAGCGGAGTTGTTTTTTTGACAACACTTTACGCTATTGGCTTGAGCCTTGCAATAATCTTTTCTCTGACCAATAAGAATATTTTAGATATTAATAATAGTGGCTTTTATATAAGCTTTTTAGTTGTGATCATAGCAACAGTAGGAATATTTCCTGCTTCATATTTTGCTTATCTTTTTTATAGAAGAGAACGAACTCAAGCTGAACGTATTAAAAATGATTTAAAGCTATTAGGCTTGGTTACTGAAGATGAATATAATAATTTTGATCAGCTATATAAAACAGTTTACGATCCAATTCAGTTTGGAAGTTTTATACTTCTACTTACTTCAATATCAACACTTGTTTTGACAGTTTATTATATCAGTAAAGTAGAACCAGATAATCCAATTAAAAATTTACTTACTAGTACTCAATTAGGAATAATTTTTTATTCTTTCTTAGGAGCTTATTTGTTTGGAATTCGGCTTGTAATACGTCGTTACAATACATTTGACCTACAACCTCAAGTTTATGCCACTATCGTCCTACGTATTCTAGTTTCTGGAGCAATAGCATTTGGAATAGGGTTATTAATTGAACAAGGATATCTGATATCAGAAATGCCCCAGGAATCATTATCTCCTATTTCAAGCGCTGCGAAGGTATCTGATAGTAGCATCGTACAACAAAATCCATCTTCTGAACAACAGATACCTGATAAAGATAAATCAAATATCAATCGGAAAAATGATTATGCAGAAAAACTTCTTCCGTGGCAGATATTAGCTTTTCTGATTGGATTTTTCCCAGAACAAGGTTTACGCTGGATTGTTCTTGTTGGTAAACGCGCTTTTCGAGATCCAACACTTTATCAATATAATGAGCTTCCTTTAAGGAAAATTTTAGGTATCAATGAATGGCATCAAGCGCGATTAGAAGAATTGGGAATTGATGATGCTCAAAGTTTAGCGACTGCTGATATTTCCAAACTGCTTTTAACTACCCAATTTGATACTATGCAAGTAATAAATTGGATTGATCAAGCCATCTTACATATGAAAGCAGGAACAAGAACTGAACAATTTATTGCGTTTCAAATTACAACATATCACGAGTTATATACTCTACTCAACCAAATAAAATTAAAAGTATACGAAGCTGAAGTAAAACGAGAAGGTAGAAATAATTATAGTCAAGAGATCCCTAATGAAACTAAACAAAATCTAACAGATGAGAAATACAAACTATTAGATATTTTAAATGAAATTAGTTCTCACGTTAAAACAACGCCTAATAAAATTTCGCTTCAAGAGGATTACAGCAAACTTTTAGTTGCATTAGGATTTAACTTAACAGAATTAGAGCGTCTTTGTGATTACTCAAATTATCCTAATTATGTGCGGATAGAGGAGTATTACAAGAATCTTGAAAATATTACGCGTGAGCAAGCAAAGCGAGGGGCAAAGGAAATAATACGCTCTATAGATTTCGGTGGCGAAGTTGTTGATTTTACCAGAGGTAGTTATGGAGAAAGCTTAACTTCGCAGCAAAGAGAGGTAATTGAAAATCAAGTTAGTAGAATTTATGCTCAATTGCAATTTAGCCGCCCGACTCGTTCAACCGCTGAGGGATGGGTGCAATTGGGAATACGATATTATTTGCTCAATAAATTAGAGAATGCTCTAGAGGCTTATGAACGCTCTTTAAAAATTGACCTTCAAGTTGGGGCTTATATCGGACGGAGTTTGATATACATTGCTCTGGGAAATCAAGAAAGAGATCAGGGAAACTTGAAAGATGCCCTGAAAAAACAGAAAGAGAAAGATGTTCTGGTAAAACAGAAGCCAAATGAAGATATACCTGTCAATGCAACCAATGAAATCACAAAATTGCAAAACGAAATCCTATTTCATTATACCAACGCTCAAAATTACTATGAAAAAGCTATTTCTGACAACACATTTGCTATCAGAATAGTGCCTTATAATGCAGACGCATTTAATAATCGTGCAGTAGCTTACATGGAACAAGGTAACTTCATTACAGCCTTGGAAAATCTTGAAATAGCTTTACAGCATAATGATAGTCTTGCTACTGCTTACTACAATCGAGGAACAATTAGAAACACTCTAGGAACATCAGAAAAGAATTTTATAGAAGCAGCTTTTGACCTGGAACGGGCGTATTTATTAGGCTATCGCCCTGCTGCACTATGGGCAACTTGGGGATTAGTCTTACTTAACACAGGGCATTATCAAAAGGCAGTTGAAAAAATTAGTCAAGCTATTGCTCTTAGCGATGAAAATCCCGCACTACACTATGCGCGACGGGGGTTTGCTTATGTAGAATTGAGTAAGGAAGCGAAAGTGCAAAAGTTAAATTATTCCTCGGAATATGCCAAGCAAGCTAGTCGTGATTTTGATAGAGCAATTGAACTGTCTCCAGAGCTTACTATCACTTATATTCACTATGGATATCTCAAGATATTTGAAGGGAAATACGACAAAGCTATTAAGTACTACAAAAAAGCAATTGAGCAAGGAGCTAAAGATTACATAATCTACGCAAATCTAGCTGAAGTTTATTTCCAATGGGGGCAATTTAAGAACACAGGAATGACTGCGGATAATACAGATGCCAAACAGGATTATGAAGAATCCATAAAAAACTATGAAAAAGCAATTGAGCTAGAAGATAAAAGACCCGAAACCTTCTTCAATTTAGCAGTAGCATATTATATTACTAACAATATAGACAAAGCAAGAGAGAAGGCCTTAGAATCTGATAGAATAGTAAGTGAAATGACATCTTTGGAATCTTCTAGATATAGCTATCTCGTAGAGATTAACCAACTCAAAGTAGAAGTTTCTGATTTTCTAAAGGGACTTCCAAAGGATGGAGTCATTTAAGTATATTCAATTTGTAATGAAAAGCGAAGATTTGTAGTCATGAACATCACAATGTATTCTCCCAATAGTGCCCAAAAAGAAGATATAAGCGAAACAGATCCATCAATAAGCATGGGAATTAATATCTATAATCTTCCTCGTGAAAGTTGTGACAGCAAACGATCCTCGGTAAAGATGCCATACGGGGTTTATTTTGGCGGAGATATTTCTACAGGAGGTGGAGAGCCTGTTGGAGTTAAGAGATGGGTTGCTAATTGGCGCGATCTAGAAGGGAGCAACGCAAAAAAATGAAGTTCAGTTTTTGCAGTTGATTGCTATTAAAAAATCTGCATTTTTTATGTAAATATTTGTACTTTTTTTGGCATTGAGTGAAATTAAGTCGCCCCATTACCAGGGTGACTTAGTTTTACTCGTGCCCTAAAGAAAGAATTGATTTGTCAAAAGGGATTTTTTTGAGCCATTCTCGGACACAAGCAGTACAGAGATGGTATATAAATGCCAATAAGACAGCGACGGCATTCAATACGGTTCAGATAAGCACTCTTCACTTTCCTTGTGGTCTGGGAAAAGGTTAAAGGGTAAGCGGTAGCTGTATTTAAAACCTTTCCCCTTTAACCGAACCGTATTGCGACGGCATCCACCTACTGTCGTGCCATAACAGTACGCATCTCGGCTTCTGTGTCTTGAATCAAATCTCCACTAACATCAACGATCGCACGATAAATCTTGCCTGTAAACTTGAAGGGCGGTTCATAATCGGGTGTTACAGGCGCACCAGGGGCTATCCCACAGGTCACGCCACTGGTTAGACCTAGTGCTAAGGGAGTAGTTACAGGGATATCAGCTTGTCCGACTAATTTCCCGTCGATATAAAGTTGGGCGCGACCCGGCGATCCTTTCCCCTTCGCTAAATCCGGCTGACCCGTTACTTTGAACTCAAAGCGCAACTGATGGCGACCCTCCGGGACTGACTCTACAGACTCTACATGATAGAGCGATCGCGCTACATAGTTATGAACCCAGTGAAGTTTACCATTTTTGATATAAAAGGAGTAGCCACTATCATTACCCCCGTGAGCAAGTAATACTCCTTCTGCACCACCGATGGGAATTTCGACATCAGCCGTAATACTATGGGGACGATTTAACACTCTAACGGCACTATTGGCTGGAATCGCCTGAGTATCGGGATAGTAAATATAGCGGGTACGATTGACAGCAATCTGAGGACGTTCTTCTGCCAATCGTTGCGTGCCACGTCCATCCACAGGCAACACATTATATTTACCCGCCTCTACATACCAAGTAGCAATCATCTCAATTAGCTTAGGGCGGTTGTCAGCAGCAATGTTGTGATTTTCCGCAAAATCCTTAGCGACATGATACAGTTCCCAATGATGGGTATCCAAGTCTGTAAGGGTTTGGGCTGAGATTGACGCACCAAAAAACTGCCCTGCTTCTGTAAATGATGGCCCAGGCCAAGGACAAACCGCCCGCCAGCCATCATAGTAAAGAGAGCGATGTCCCATCATCTCGAAATACTGGGTAAGATGCTTAGTGGGTGCGTCAGTATGATTAAAAGTATGGGCGAAGCTTACACCTTCAAGGGGGGATTGAGTAACACCCTTGATAGTTGTGGGTGGTTCAATTTCTAGTAGGTCAAGCACCGTCGGCACTAGGTCAATGGCATGGGCATACTGAGTACGGATTTCGCCTTTTGCCTCAATGCCTTTAGTCCAATGGACGATCAAAGGATCGCTGATTCCACCCCGATAGGTTTCCCGTTTCCAACGACGAAAAGGCGTATTACCTGCCCAAGTCCAGCCCCACGCATAATGGTTGAAGGTTTCTGGACTGCCTAGCTTGTCGAGTGCCTTGAGATTTTCCTCTAGGGATTCTGGCACATTGTTAAAAAAGAGGTTCTCATTAACCGAACCAGTGGGCCCACCTTCCGAACTTGCCCCATTGTCCGAGATGACCATAATTACAGTATTGTCGAACTCGCCGATAGATTTGAGGAAGTCGAGTAAGCGACCAATGTGGTAGTCAGTATGGGTTAAAAAGCCAGCAAAGACTTCCATCATACGGGCATAAAGCCGTTTTTCTGCTGCTGAGAGAGTATCCCAGTGAGAGACATCGGGATCATGGCGGGAGAGTTCGGCATCGGCGGGGACGATACCCATTTCCTGCTGACGGGCAAAAACCTTTTCCCTGTAAGCTTCCCAACCATCATCAAACTGTCCGGCGTAGGCATCAGCCCATTCTTTCGGCACATGATGAGGGGCGTGCATCGCCCCAGGACAGAAATACATGAAGAAGGGCTTATCGGGGGCAACCTGCTTGGCATCAGCGATGAAGCTAATTGCTTTATCTGCTAAGTCTTCAGTTAAATGGTAGCCTTCTGCGGGGGTCTTTTCTGGCTTGACGGTGTGGTTATCATAAACCAATTCGGGATAATACTGGTGGGTTTCTCCTCCCAGAAAACCATAAAAACGTTCAAAACCGCGACCAAGAGGCCAGCGATCATAGGGGCCGGCGGCAGAAAGCTGGTGTGAGGGTGTTAAATGCCATTTCCCGATCGCATAGGTGTTATAACCCTTCTGTAGTAATATCTCCGAGAGAAACCCATTTTCAAAGGGAATATTCCCGTTACCACCGGGATAACCGGTAGAACCTTCTGTAATGCAGGACATGGCGTTGGAATGGTGATTGCGCCCAGTCAGCAGACAAGAACGGGTGGGTGAACACAACGCTGTCGTGTGTAAATTGTTGTAGCGCAAGCCATTGGCGGCTAATGTGTCTAGGTTGGGTGTTTTGATCGGACTTCCGTAACTCCCAAATTGCCCAAAGCCCGTATCATCGAAGACAATAAATAGCACGTTTGGTGTGCCTTCTTTGGCTCGCAAAGGTTCTGGCCAAGCAGGACTGGATTTATCAACTGTCCGTCCTATCACACCAGGGAAAGTATTTCCGGATTTGTATTCACGTAGAGACATAAACCTAAACTCCTTATCTAGGTTGACGGGTGGCTGACTATAACGAGTTAATTTCCCTACTCAATCCGGCTAATCTGCGCTTATTCCAGATTGAGTAAGGAACACCTACAAAAGCTCCCAAAATTACATAAGCTACCAGCGTTGGAATCACCTGCTGCTGTATATGATTCAAAATAGCGATAAATAAAGCTAAACCAAAATTGCGAGCAATACAGAAAATTGCCAAGATAGCCCGCGTATCATCATCAAGTCTGCCTAAAGCGTGTCCAATTCCTAAAGAAGCAATCACCATAATCGAGATCGCAACGAGTGGTAATTCCCCAACTTGGAAAAACAGCGGAAGCCCTAAGATGCAAGCTAAAACGACCAATACCGAAAAAACACCATTAGCAATAAAAGTTAAATGTTGGGCAATCTTTTCGGCAAATGTAGGAGCGAACTTTTGAATCAAAAGACCGAGGCTGACAGGCAATAACTGTACCAAAATGACTTGCTGGGCAACTTCTGAAATTGCCACCTTTTGCGAAATATTTTTAAATAAAGTGGCAAAAATCTCCAAAGTGAGGGGAGTAACAAAAACCGCAAGTATTGCCAGGGTTACCTGAAGACTCGCTGCGTAGCATAACCTGCCTCCAGCCGTTTGCGATCGCTTTGTGCTTAGAGGCGCACCTGGTGAAGCTGCTAACAAAGCCAACCCTATCATTACTTCTGATGGTAAGTTAAACAGTTTCAGCAAGAAAATAACCACTAGAGGAACTAGCACAATAACGGCTAGAAGCACACGGAATACTAAGGCAGGTTTTCGCCAGAAGGAAAGCATCTTTTCAAAAGAGAGGTTGCTCCCTATGGCTAACATCAGAGAAAAAATAGTGACTTTAACGAGAATCAATAGTAAAGGATGATGCATACCTTTAAAATGGCTGATATTGGGTGTGGTCAACTCACCCTGATTCAATAGTTTATCTAGTCAATATTTCAACTCATCTACTAATTTTAATAGACGATAAGCAATGCATTCTTTACACAAAAATCAGACTAATTTAATGATGTTGTAATCCGAATTATATGCGGGTAAAAACTTTAGTTGAAAGTTATGAAGTACTTGGATAACTAATCTAGCAATATCTTGAGGTTGATGAAAACTAGCATTAGGGACTTGCAGAGAAATAAGATAACAGCTAGTGTAAAAGATTAACCCCAAAGCATTTGTAAATGGTGGCTAGTACCACAAGGCAGAAATAAACCAATCATTCCAAATCAACGAAACTCTTATGCTGTATTCATTTTTAATTTTTAATTTTTAATTTTTAATTCCGCCTTGCGGTACTAGGTGGTTAAATTATCTGGCTGATGATTACCCAATTGTTGATAAATAATCGGAGAAAGCGATCGCACATTGGCGATCGCTTCCCCTTCTCATCCAAAAACGCAAACTTTTATTACACTACACGTCCCTTTTGTCAACTAGAAGCTTTCACCGCCGCTTCCGCTTGGGAGTGTAATAACAAACCATATTCCAAGCCCTCCACCACAGCTTGATAGGAAGCCGCCAAAATATTGGTAGAAACCCCTACCGTCGTCCAGCGTTGACGACCATTACCCGATTCTACCAACACACGAGTTTTTGCCGCAGTGCCCGTATGTCCGTTGAGAATCCGTACTTTGTAATCTGTCAAATCAAAGGTTGCAATTTGGGGATAAAAATTCACCAAAGCCTTACGTAAAGCCGCATCCAAAGCTGCCACGGGGCCGTTACCTTCCGCCGCCTCCAAAATATTTTTCCCTTCAACGGCGACTTTGACAGTAGCTAGGGCATTGCTAGTTTCTTTCCCTTCAATCAAGTCACAGTGGACTTGGAAACCTTTGACTTCAAAAAACTTCTGGCGATCTCCCAAAGCTTCGTGCATCAACAGCACAAAACTAGCCTCGGCTGCTTCAAATTGAAATCCTTCACTCTCCAAATCTTTGAGGCGCTGGAGAATTTCCCTAGCCTCTGCCTTTTGCTGATCCAGTTCAATGCCAAAACTGCGGGCTTTGGCTAAAACATTACTGAGTCCAGACTGTTCAGAAATCACGATGCGGCGACGATTTCCGACTTGTTCCGGTTGAATGTGTTCGTAAGTTAGGGGATTACGTTCCACAGCTGATACATGAATACCGCCCTTGTGGGCAAAAGCCGAACGTCCCACAAAGGGAGCATGTTCATCTGGCGCGAGGTTGACGACCTCACTCACAAAACGACTAGCTTCTGTAAGTTGTGTGAGCTGGTCTTCTGTGATACAACTGTAACCCGCCTTCAGTTGTAAATTGGGAATTAACGAACAGAGGTTAGCATTGCCGCAACGTTCACCGTAACCATTAATTGTGCCCTGTACCATCTTTGCCCCTGCCATCACGGCAGCTATTGCGTTAGCAACCGCCATTTCCGAATCGTTATGAGTATGAATTCCAATTTGAGGAATTGTCCTTTGTCCTACCCTGCGGGAAGCCGCTGGCGCGTCTATGTCCTTCGTCATTGGTTCTTGACAAATGACTAATGACAAATGACTAATGACATCTTGAACAATTTGGGTAATTTCGTGGGGTAAAGTGCCACCATTGGTATCACAAAGAACTAGCCATTCAGCACCAGATGCGATCGCAGCCTCTAATGTCTGTAAAGCATAATCTCGATTGTGCTTGTAGCCATCAAACCAATGTTCGGCATCGTAGATAATACGACGACCTTGAGAACGGAGGTACTCAATAGTGTCGCGAATCATCGCCAAATTTTCTTCTAATGTCGTCTTGAGGCCTGTTGTGACATGTAAATCCCAAGACTTACCAAAAATCGTTACCCAGCGAGTTCCCGCAGCCAAAATATCCTGTAGCATCGGTTCGGTGGCGGCAGTAGAATTGGGGCGTCGAGTCGAACAAAAAGCAACAATTTCAGCTTGTTTGAGCGGATCTTCTTGAAGTTGCCAGAAAAATTGTACATCCTTAGGATTGGCACCAGGCCAACCGCCTTCAATGAAGGGAATTCCCAGTTGATCAAGTCTACGGGCAATGCGTAACTTATCTTCTATCGATACCGATAGCCCCTCGCGCTGAGTGCCATCCCGTAGTGTAGTGTCATAGAGCCAAAGTTGAGGTGAGGAATTTGTGGTCATAAAACTGGGACCGACGAGACAACTTTCGAGGCAATGTGTCAATATACAACAAAAAGCCAGTTTGGCAATTTAAAAATGCCTAAAGTACTAGCTGAAGGTAAAACAATTGATTGCGAACAGGGAAGCAATCTCCGAAAAATTTTGCTGCAAAATAGTATTGAACTCTACAATGACGGTGCTAAGGTAATAAACTGTCGGGGCATTGGCAGTTGCGGTACCTGTACGGTTAAGGTAGAGGGCAAAGTATCAGCAGCGAATTGGCGTGATCGAGCACGGCGTTCGCTTCCTCCCCATTCTCCTACAACAGACTTGCGTTTAGCCTGTCAAACTCAGGTTTTGGGCGATGTGAAAGTGACAAAGTTTGATGGATTTTGGGGACAAGGTTCTCGAATAGTGTGGACACCAAAAGGTTAAAAAGGAGTTAAGACAAGATGGGTAGATGGACACCCTTAATTTTAATGGCTGGAGGTTTAGCCATTCTGCTTGGTACATTACTGGGCATCAACTTTCCTATGGGCGTACAAAGCGCTAACGCTCCCAGCGACAAGAAATCAGAAGTCCTGCCAGCTAATATCAATGTTAATAGCAGTGCTGGCAGCAAGAATGAAGAAACTGCAACTGAAGGAAACGAAACTGCTGAAACTAACGAACCCAGACGTAGTATTGTAGCCCCAAGACCTGACAACAGGAGTAGCGTTGCTCAGAATCCTTCTGATGACTCAACATCACCTGCTGACAGTACAACAGACGGCACAGATACTTCTGGAACAGACACGCCATCAAGCGATGTCAATCAAGGCAACGAACCAATTCGAGCTTTGTGGTAACTGAACAGTGCTAAGTTCTGTTAGCGGTAGCGGGGCGTTTAGCTCGTAACGAGTGCTGAGTAAAAAATAAAATTAATTGCACTCAGCATTCCTGATGAAGATAGATCCGTCTTTAGTTACGAGTTATAAGTTATAAGTTATGAGTTATTAGTTATGAGTTATTAGTTATGTACTAATGATAAATGGCTAATGATAGATGACTAATGACTAATGACTAATGACTAGTGAGACTGTAATTATTGGTGGCGGCGTTATTGGTTTAGCGATCGCCATTGAACTAAAACTGCGCGGGACACAGGTCACCGTGCTTTGTCGTGACTTCAAGGCTGCCGCTACCCACGCCGCCGCTGGGATGTTAGCACCAGATGCGGAAAACATTTCTAATGAGGCAATGCGCTCCTTGTGTTGGCGATCGCGTGCTTTATATCCCGACTGGACGCGCAAATTAGAAGAACTGACCGGCTTAAATACTGGCTACCGTCCCTGCGGTATTCTTGCACCCCTCTTTGAAGAGGCAGGGGGGCAGGGGGGCAGGGGAGCAGGGGAGCAGGGGAGCAGGGGGGAAAGTCTTTCCCCTTCATCCCCGGCTTACTGGTTAACCAAAGAGGCAATTCATCAATATCAGCCAGGATTGGGAGCAGATGTAGTTGGTGGGTGGTGGTATCCTGAAGACGCACAAGTTGATAATCAGGCTCTAGCTCAGGTATTGTGGACGGCGGCTGAGTCTGTTGGTGTTGAACTGAAAGACGGGATTACAGTAGAAGCATTTTTACAGCAGCAGGGACAAGTAGTTGGCGTGCAAACCAATGCTGGAATAATTCGCGCCGCGCACTATATTTTAGCTTCAGGTGCTTGGTCAAATGAATTGTTACCATTACCTGTGCGTCCCCGAAAAGGACAAATGCTGAGTGTGAGAGTACCGGAATTTGTACCGGAATTGCCCTTAAAGCGGGTTTTATTTGGACAGGATATTTACATCGTACCAAGACGCGATCGCCTTGTTCTTGGGGCAACCAGCGAAGACGTTGGCTTCATCCCTGACAATACCCCAGAAGGTATTCAAAAATTACTACAAGCTGCTATCCGGCTGTATCCCCAACTCAAGCATTATCCCATCCAAGAATTCTGGTGGGGATTTCGCCCAGCCACCCCTGATGAGTTGCCCATCCTTGGCACTAGCCACTGTCAAAATTTAACCCTTGCTACTGGTCATTACCGCAACGGAATTCTACTTGCGCCCATAACCGCCGCATTGATTGCCGATTTCATCTTGGAACAAAAATCTGACCCCCTACTTGCTAATTTTCACTATTCGCGCTTCCAGTCCAAGCCATCTACCTCCACCCCAATGCTGACTCACTCTGCCAATTTCTCCAATGGGCATCGTACCCTAGACACGATGAATCGCGTCTCTACAGATTCCCCATTAATTATTGCTGGTAAAACCTTTCAATCTCGTTTGATGACGGGAACTGGTAAGTATCGCAGCATTGAGGAAATGCAGCAAAGCGTCGCCGCTAGCGATTGCCAGATTGTCACCGTAGCAGTACGACGGGTACAAACCAAGGCCCCCGGACATGAAGGTTTAGCTGAAGCCTTAGATTGGACAAAAATCTGGATGTTACCCAATACCGCAGGTTGCCAAACTGCTGAAGAGGCGATTCGGGTAGCGCGTTTAGGGCGAGAAATGGCGAAATTGTTGGGACAGGAAGACAATAACTTTATCAAGTTAGAAGTAATACCAGACCTTAAGTATTTACTTCCAGATCCAATCGGGACGCTGCAAGCCGCAGAACAATTAGTCAAAGAAGGTTTTGCAGTATTGCCTTATATCAACGCTGACCCCATGTTAGCCAAGCGCTTAGAAGAAGTAGGCTGTGCTACGGTAATGCCTTTGGCATCGCCAATTGGATCTGGACAAGGGCTGAAAACAACCGCCAATATCCAAATCATCATCGAAAATGCAGGTGTACCAGTGGTAGTCGATGCAGGTATTGGTTCACCCTCAGAAGCCGCTCAGGCAATGGAATTGGGAGCAGATGCCTTGTTGATTAATAGTGCGATCGCACTTTCTCCAAATCCAGCAGCAATGGCTCGTGCTATGAATTTAGCAACAGTTGCCGGTCGTCTAGCATACCTTGCTGGCAGAATGCCTATTAAAGACTACGCCAGTCCTAGTTCACCTCTAACCGGGACAATTACTAGTTAGGGAATGGGGAATGGGGAATGGGGAATGGGAAATGGGGAATGGGAGAAGAGTTTTCCCTTTTTCCCCCGCACCCCTGCCTTTTTTCAATGCCCCATGCCCCATGCCCAATCAATGCCCAGTCCCTAGTCCCCAGTCCCCAGTCCCCAATGTAACGATTTGTCTAGCAGTTTCAGAGCGGATCTAGCATTTATGTAACATTAAATGAACAATAAAGATAAAGGAATTAATTCATGCCCTATACGAATGAAGAAGGCGGTCTTCTGAATAATTTTGCCCGTGAACCAAAGATTTATCAAGCAGAACCTCCCACGGAAGGGCAAAAACGAACTTATATCTTACTAGGAATCGCCGCTACAGCTTTGGTTGTCGGTTTGATTCTAGTCGCCTTCTTTGTTTCTAAGAGCAGTTGAGCATAAAACATTTTAATAAAATTTCAACTTTTTTACAGTTTTTCAGGTTCCAATCTTAAGAGGGGCCTGCTTTTTTATAAGAAGAACTCAGGAGTCAGAATTCAGAATTCAGAATTGAATTCTGTACGACTGGGTAATGAATATTGGTTTAAAACCTTGCCTACAAGTGGCGCGAAAAAAATTAAAATATTCTCACTTTAAAACTTTATCCCTTTATGGGTAGAGTATTCACCAATTCTGAATTCTGACTCCTGTTTTATTTTTTGTTAAAATTGAGTTAGCAATTAAAGTATAATTACATACTTTATTATTTATGTAGACCTGAAGGCTTAGTTTATCCTGAGCAGCACAATATCTACTTAAAAATAATTTTTATTATGAGTTTAGTCCACTTGGATGCACCCAGAAAGGTGATATACACTGTGTTTTGGCTCTTTAGCCGCTATGAGCGTGAATGATACTGCACACAACAATAATTCTACTTGGAATCGGCAAGTATACCACCGCCTGAAACTTGCCCTAAGTCTTGGTTTACGACGACAACTTTTTTTAGCTGTATGTGATGATTTACACTTAAGAAATCAGGTAGCAGCCCGTTTGCATTCTACATTGGCTTATCCTGTTGGACAGGTGCTATATCAGTCATCAAATGCTCAGGAAAATAGCACTCCAGCTTATCCGCGATTAGTCACATTGCGTTTGAATTTAAATGATCCCGATCCCATAGTCCAGATTAATCAATGGTTGGCTAATTATCCCCCGCCAATTGTCGGAGCATCAAAAGATACGCCTGGAAGACCTTTTCCAGTACCAGCTTTTCAGATTGTAGGCGTGGAGCATCTCACCAAGCAACCAGTTGCGACACAGCGTTTATTTTTGCACTATCTCCGCTTAAGCGAACAATATTTTTCTACACAAGAATCCGGCCGATTCTTAGAATCTAACTTGCTGTTGTGGATACCGCGCCCTTGGTTATCTGCTATTAAGCAATCAGCACCACAGTTTTGGCGTTCCCGGACTGGCGTATTTGTGTTTGCTGGAGAACCCACACCAGCAACTCAGAATTCCGGCTATCCAGAACGTTTTTCACGTTCTGGAAGTTTGGATTTAGGAAATATTGAGCAGTCGATTTTAGATGAATCAGTTAACCAAGAAGAACTTAGAACCGCAGCCACCGGGTTAAACTTTGAAAATAATTCCGATTTTCCCGCAGAGATACAAGGGAATGGCATACATAAAACCCAGGAAGTTTCGCCGTCAACAGCAGATTTATTGAAGGTTGCACCACAACAGCAGGAATCTACTACTAGATATGGTAGTGGAAGTAATAATCAATCACTGTCGTCTTTATCTTATGTTAGCAGTGAGTTAACGGAGCTAGTAATTGCAACAATCAACACAAATACTGCTCAGAATACTGAGGATTACTTACAACCGCAGCAGATTTTGTTGGAGATTGAAAAATTACACGAAAAGCAAGTTTCGGCGGAGATACTGGCAGAAGCTTATCATCGATTGGGTACTTTATACCGTCTTCGGATTGAACAAGGAGAGTCAACCCTAGAAAACCTGATGGTAGCAATTATTGCCTATCAGGAAGCAATTAGCTATGACGAAAGCTCACCGCAACTCCCAGATATCTTGAATGATTTGGGTACACTTTACTGGATGTTATACCGTACACCACCCAATTCGGAGGAAGGACAAACTTATATAGATCAGGCAATAGAATTTTATCAGTTGGCGTTAAAGATGATTTCGCCCCAGACACATTTGGAAACTTACGCTCGTGTGCAAAATAATTTGGGGACGGCTTATGGTGACTTAGCTCGTTTTTCTCACCCATCTGAAAATTGGCAGCAAGCAATTTTAGCTTACAGTGAAGCACTCAGCTATCGTACAGCCGAGATGGATTCATTAAAGTATGCGGCTTGCCAGAACAATTTGGGTACTGCTTATTGGCATCTGGGTCAATATAATCAACCGATTGTCCATTTAAAGAAAGCGATCGCAGCTTACAATGAAGCACTTGTACACTACAACCCCGAAGAGGAGCCGCTCAAGTATGGCATGATTCAAAATAATATCGGTACTGCCTGTTGGAATCTGGCACAATACGAACAACCTGCCCAAAATCTCCAGCGAGCTATAGTTGTCTACAGCGATGCTCTCAAGTATCGCACTCCAGCTAATGTTCCCAGTGCCTGCGCCGCTACACAAAATAATCTGGGTACTGCCTACTGGCATCTAGCAAACCTATCTCAGACAACTAAAGAGGCACGGCAAAAGTATCTGAAATTATGTATCAGCGCTTATGAAGAAGCTATAGCTTTGGCTCACTCACTTAGCGGGACTTCTTTAAGTTTTGATTTGCTTGCCTCTTATAATAATTTGGGACTAGCCCATTATCAGCTAGTAATAGATAAGTCTTTTAATGGCGAGAAAGCAATACGTTCTCAACACTTAGAAATAGCATTAGATAACCATTTACAAGCCTTAAACGGATTAAGTAAACAACCAGAGGCTTATCAAACAACCTTCGCTTATGTGGTGAAAACTATTCGTGCTTTTCATAATGAATTAGGAATACAGGGACAAAATCTAGCTTTATCTAAAGTTCCTAGTCAGTTGTTGCCAGAGATTTTGTCAAAATTGTGAAGAAGGCAGGAGGCAGGAGACAGGAGGCAGGAGGTAGAAACTCTCTATAATCTGATGCGTGAGTCCTGCATGTTGTACTTCAGTTACTTGCAAACTGCTGCAAGCAATTATAAATAAAAATTTAGAGAAGCTATTAATAGCTTCTCTAAAAGGGTTTGACGTTTTTTGAGATAACTCTATGCAGGGTTAGGTTGAGTTCGGTTTTGAAGTAGCTGGATAATTGCAGCTTTTTCTAAGATTCCAACTAGAACGCCATTCTCACGAATCACGGGAAGTACAGATAGCTTTTGTTGTTCGAGTAGCTGCATGACTTCCAGCAGAGGTTGATCGGATTGAACTGTGGTAGATTCAGTAATTGGTCGCATGACTTCTTTAACTTGAGTTTCTGACCACATTACTGTTGGGATGCTTCGTAAATTATCAACTGCGATCGCACCTACTAATTGTCCATCATCATCAGTCACTAAGAATCGATGCCAGTTTTGCCCACTGATGACTCGCTCATCGGCAAACTCTCTTAAGCTAAGATTACCAGATACAATCGGGCTGTCATGAGTTACAGCATCTTCAGCTGTCAAACCTGTAAGTTTTTCTTGCACTCTGGCAAATTGAGCCGCATTACCAGCATTTTGCAACAAGAAGAAGCCAATTAACAAATTCCAGATGTTACCGAAGCTGCCAAACAATAGTAGGGGAACTATACCTGAAAGAATTGCTACCCAACCAAAGATTTGCCCAACTCGACTAGCAAAGGTGACACCTTTATAAGGATTACCTGTAATTTTCCAAACGATGGATTTCAGTATATTTCCGCCATCCAAAGGTAAGCCAGGAATCAGGTTAAATAGAGCTAATGCCAAGTTAACAGAAGCTAGAACACCAAGAATTGCAGCTAACGGCCCTGATGCAGTGGTAGTAACACCAATCGCTGTAACGATACCGCACAATAGTAGACTAACTAAAGGCCCTGCGATCGCAACCCAGAAAGCCTCACCTGGGGTTTTCGACTCTTTTTCTAAACTCGCCAAACCGCCAAATATAAACAGTGTGATGGATTTGACATCAATCCCCTGACGAATAGCAACGAAACTGTGGCCTAATTCATGGGCGACGACAGAGGCAAATAACATCAGCGCTGTCATCAATCCTAGTAGCAAAGCTAATCCCGCAGATAATTGGGGAAATTGTGCCGCCAGTCCACCGCTATAACTCCAAGTTACTAAACCCAGAACTAAAAACCAGGACGGATGGATATAGAAGGGAATTCCGAAGAGATTACCAACGCGAATTGTGCCATTCATGTCGTTCACCTTTGATTTCAGCTTTGAGAAGTTCGTTTTCGTCCTTCTCGATGTCTCTAGTGTAACGAAAGGTTAAGAGATTTTAATCTTCGTGACGGTAGTGGTGTCCGTCTGTAAAGGTGCGGTTATTGGTAATCAGGAGGCAGGAGGAAAGAAGTATTAACAAAAAGTTGTGAGTATAGCACAATACAGATCAGACCAAAACACTTGTAGAGACGGCGATTTATCGCGTCTCGAAAACCCACAATTTTGTATAATTAGCCCCTAACCCAAGCGTATTTGGGTATAGCAAGCCCACTAGTATAAAAAAATTGTATCAAGAGGCGCTTTCGATGTGATCCAAAGCGTCCTCGATCCTTAAGTGTCGATTCCTTCTGCCTCCTGACTTCTCACTACCTCTCGATGGCTACATCAGGCAGGCGACTCCATTCATTCCAAGAGCCATCGTAATTCCGAACATTCGGATAGCCCAATAAATACTTCAAGACAAACCAGGTATATCCAGAACGCCCGCCGATGGCACAGTAGGGAAACACTTCCTTATCAGCTGTAATCCCCTTACTGTGATAAAGATTTTTCAATTCGTTGAATGATTTAAAAGTTCCATCCTCGTTGAGAGTTAAGATATGCTCAAGATGGACTGCACCTGGAATATGTCCAGTCCGTTCACCTTCTTTTGGTGGCTGATCGAAAAACCACTCGCCACAGTATTCTTGAAGTGTTCGGACATCTAACAACACGCAATCGCTTCGACCAATTGATGCTTTAACTTCATCATGTAATACTCTCAGACTAGGATCAGTAGCTTTGGCACGGTAATCAGTAGCAGAAAACGTAGATAACTCAGTTGCTAGCGGACGACTTTCTGATTTCCATTTTTGGTAGCCGCCATTGAGAACTTTTACATTTTTATGCCCAAAGACTTGTAACAACCAGAAAATCCAGGCTCCGGTTCCAGGATAACTGCCATAGGCAATCACTGTAGTGTCATTGGTGATGCCTGAACGTGCCATTAGCCTCTCAAAAGCTCGCACATACCAATTTATCTTCAAATCGGGCAATAATAAGTCTGTAAAGATGTTCCAGAAGACAGCACCAGGTATGTGAGCATTTGTGTACGGCTTTGGACTGATATCAACTTCGATAATGCGGACATTTGGATCGTTGAGATGATCTGTAAGCCAGTGAGTATCAACGAGAACTGATGGATCAGCGTATTGAGACACTTGTATTTCTCCTGTAATAGCACGAAAAGAATTGAAAGTTGTGTTTCCTCTTCGGATTTAGTCTTGGTTGTGGTTGGGAAATACGATGTGTGATGTCCGATGCACTAGGGTTGTGGAAATAGAGAATAAAGAAAAGCCAATGAGTGGGTGAAACACTGCTAAAGGAAAAGGAGTGTGTAAATGAATTGTGAGAAATTGCAGTCCCAGCAGTACTGGCATACTTGCTGTAAGGCTTTGGATTCTTCGAGGAAACGGGATTAAAAATACCCATACCAACAAAATTAGCGAGAGTCCGCTATATCCTCGCACGAGCCAAATATGTAGATTCCACCAATCAGAGTTGTAAAAGTAAGCCAGTCCAACACTGAATACTTGGGTTGCTAAACAGAGATTGAAAAACACTGCTGCGATAAAAAAACTGATTTGAATCCAGCGCCCGGATCTCTGTGTATTATCAATGCCAGAATTTACATTCATGGTTAAGTAATCCAAAAAAAGCAACCAAATTAGTCATTGGTCATTGATAAAGAGTTTGTTAGTACATATCTCGCAAGAGAGTGGCCAAAAAACTAATGACAAATGACAAATGACAAAAGCTAGGATAAGTCTGGTTGTTATACTGCGCCTAGACCTCGAAAGGGTACAATTTGCCAATCATGATTGCATTACAAACTCTATTTCATGCAATTGCTCAAGCTAAAGATGAACAGACATTGCGATCGCACATATCCGTAGAAGTGAGTGAGTATTTTTCAGCTACACGATGTGGGCTGTTCTTCTTTGCCCAAATTTCTCAAATTGACAGCAAGATTCAAAAAACACTGCAAATTGCATTATCACCGCAATACAATCCAGTTGCACGCTACTTGCTAGAACGCCATGCCCCTGTTCATGAAGCTTTGGTAGTAGAACCTAAGACATGGAAGTTGATTTGTCCTCGTGCTGACCACTGGCACGTTATGGCAGGGCCAATTGTCAATAATGGTAAGTTAGTGGGCGTGGTAGGTTTGACCCGTGAGCAAGGAATGCCTGCATTTGATTCACAAAATCTCACGGATTTAAGTGCCATTTGTCTGCACATTTCTACTTGGGTGGCAATGGCGAGATTGCAACAACCATTATTACAGACAGAGCTTTTAACACCTCGTGAAATGCAAATTGCTTCCTTAGTGGCTCAAGGACAAACCAATGCAGAAATTAGTGCTGAACTTTGGATTACTGAAAACTCTGTCAAGCAAGCCTTAAAAAGGATGTTTCGCAAGCTTGAGGTTTCATCTCGTACTCACATGGTTGCAAAGCTTTCCACTGTTTCAAAATAAATGACCTTTTATTCGCTTCATTTCCCCCTGATAACCATTTATTATCAAAATTCAACTGAAACGCTATCAGGGGGGAGATTTTCTGGCTTAAGCATTCACTTATGCTGCAATTGTCTCCATCTGTTGAGAACTTTTCTGCAACATCTGGACAATTATATCAGCGGGAACAGGACAACTGAAATAGAAACCCTGACCTTCGTGACATCCCTGCATTTGCAGGTAGTCAAGTTGTTCTTGGGTTTCCACACCCTCTGCGGTGATTTTCAACCGGAGGCTCTTTGCGAGGGCAATAATGGCATCAGTGACGGCGGCGCTATCAGGATTGGACATGACATCTTGTACAAATGACTGATCAATCTTGAGCATATTCACGGGAAAGCGCTTCAAGTAGTTGAGGGAAGAATAACCAGTGCCGAAGTCATCTAGAGCCAACCATATACCCAGTTCGCGTAATTCTTTTAAAGTTTTAACTGATCGCTCCATGTCAGCCATCAAGAAGCTTTCTGTCACTTCCAGTTCCAGGCAAGATGCTGGGAGTTCCGTCTCCTCAAGAACTTGGCTGACGATTTCAACTAGATTCGGTTGTTCAAACTGTCGAGCTGACAGATTCACAGATATCCGAATTGGGGTAAATCCAGCAAGTTGCCAAGCACGGTTTTGGGCACAAGCAGTTCGCAAAACCCATTCATCAATTGGCACGATCAAACCATTGGCTTCTGCGATCGGAATAAACTTTGCAGGAGAAATCAAACCTAATGTAGGATGCTGCCAGCGAACCAATGCTTCCATCGCTGTAATTTGTCTGCTGTGTAAATCAATCAGAGGTTGATAATAAACCAGCATTTCATTACGCTCAAGCGCTCCATATAATTCATTTTCTAAACTCAGTCGCTCCTGTAACTGAGCATTAATTTCCGGCGAATAGAATTGGTATTGGCTACGCCCTCGCTGTTTCGCCTGGTACAGTGCCATGTGAGCCTGTTGCAAGAGTTGATCTACGCTATTACGATCATTTAGTCCATTAATTGTAATGCCGATACTAGCGGTGATATGAATCAAGTTACCCTCTAAAGAAAAAGGTTTACTCAGAGTACTTAACAGCAACTGAGATAGCTTAATCACACTTTCAAAAGAAACAATTTCTATGCGGGCGATGGCAAATTCATCTCCGCTTAAATGGGCAAGGATATCTGTTTTCGCCACACAGTTTGATAATCTCTGGGCAACTGTTCTTAACAACAAATTTGTTGTCTGAGGCTCCAACCCATGACTCATACCAGTGAAATCATCAATACTCAGCAAAAAGATAGCTACAAGGCGCTGGTTGTTTTCAGGTTGAGATAGGGTCTGATAGAGGCGATCGCGAAATAAATCACGATTGGGCAATCCAGTTAGATCATCATAATTACTGATGTAGTGAATTAATTCATCTAATTTGTGAAGAGTTTGTGAGGTATCCGCCATCAATGTACCCGCTTCATCAGCAAATTCTGTGGGCAATCCAGGTAGGGTTTTGGTGTTCAGATAATTTTGCAATGCAGCAGATGTCAAAATAACCGGTTTGAGAAGGTGGTGTATTGCGTAGAGGGTGGCAGCAGTACCTGCTAATGTTGCCAAGAGAGCAACAATCATAACTCGCACTGCCATCTCTAAGGAGTAAGAGTTTGAGATAACGAAACTGAAAAGTAAGGTCAGAAGCGGTACGTGAGTGCCCAAAAATGCCACCAACATGATTTTAGCGGTGTAACTTTTCTTGAGCCATCCAAAATTAGCTAGGAACGAGTACAGGTAGAGGTTGTGATTGAGCTTCATAAATTCTGTTTGATAGTTGGTAAATTAGTTCCGAGCTATGCTGACAAAAGAAGATTTTTGATTCATATTCCAGTGGAATTAGCTCTCATGGAACCCAACCCTGATAAGGTCATATATTATGTTTCCCAATATCGCTTTCTACTTGATATGTATAACGATAAAGTTTCTGTAAAACTTATTCCAAAAGTGATTTCACAATCAATACCGAAATTATATTGATTGTTACGCTATTAATATTTATTAGGTTGTCTTAATGTGATATGGCAGTCCTAACTCATTCGTGAACAATAAGAATAAGATCCCCGACTTCTCAAAGAAGTCGGGGATCTGAAGCTCTCGATTTTCGCAAATCATTTAGGATCGCTATATAGCAATCTTGAATCATTCGTGAGAAACAAGATTACCTATTTCTAGAATTTTTATAACAAAGACGCAACAGATTATTTATAGCTATAGCCTGAAAAGAGTAGATTTGTAACTTGCTTTAACACCTTTAATGCTGTTAATGAACCTCGAATCAGCCGAGCAGCAGCAACGGGTTGTTGAAGCATTCCCATCGCTAAAGGAAAAGGGTTTAGGGAGCCATCAGAATTAATTGCTGATGTGAGATCGGGGATATTATGCTGACAATCATCGCTAACTACTCGTAGTATTGCTACGTCTACCCCAGCGGCATTGAAAAACTCTAGGGCGGTAAATCCTTCCATATCAACAACATCAGCCGCTAAAGTTTCACCCAAATGACGTTTTTCGGCAGCAGACCAAATCACACGATCGCTTGTCAGTGACTTGACTAAGGATACTTTATCTGATATTGAAGAGTGCAATTGTGCTGTAAAAGTGCGATCGCATTCTTGCAGTTTCCCCTGATAAATACAATCTTGATACAGCACAATATCACCAACTGTGTGGCGATCGCTCAAGCTGCCACATATACCCATAATCAGTACTCTGGATTTTGGAGCTATCAATTGGGATTGTTGCAAATATTTGAGCAAAGGCTTCATCCCAACAGGTATGGCTACTACTGTTGGGATGGAGCCAGTAACGCCGCTTAATCCGCGACACACAGCTTTATATTCTGCTCCTTGAGGCACCAGAATTGTGTTGATAAGTGGAAAATTAGACATTAGCGCTCTTGAGAGTCTGAGTTTGCGTCTGAATTTTTATGCTCAACAGAGCTAATTTTGTCTTTAAAGTTCGATTAAATATTGGTTCATATTTGAGTGACAATAAGTAATATTACTGCTTGGTGAGGATCAAAACTCGCAAACCAAAGCCGATTGCTGTAGCATGACTAAATAATTGTGTCACCCACACGATAATTTTCCAAGATGGTAAAGCTTCGTAACTCAAAATCCGCACGAGAACTCTTCAATATCTCTAAATTGGCGATTCAATTTTCGTGGCTGACGGTGAGTTTTTGGATTGCCGTAACGGTAGCTGGTGTTCTGGCTTTCAGTTCTCTCAAGTATGCTTTGTTTCCAGATATTACCTTTCCAGTGGTGGTTGTAAATGCTACAGCCCCTCTGGCAACTGCCCTGGATACAGAGGCGAAGCTCACCCAACCCCTAGAAGAACGCCTCCGCTCCCTAGAAGGACTGGAGAATATCCGCTCATCTACTTATCCTAGTCAAACAGCCGTTGCCCTCTCTTTTGCCGTTGGAACGAATTTAGAAACATCAACAAAAGAAGTTGAAGCTGCTCTCAAGCAGTTGACTCTACCTCAAGGAGCAACTTCCAAAATTATTCCCCTGAATCTAAACGAGTCAGCCGCCATTAGCTATGCCATTGAGAGTCCGACGCGGAATCTTACAGATTTGACGAAGTTAGCGCAAGATGAAATTGTCAGTGCGATCGCTAAACTACCAGGAGTCCTGAAAGTTTCATTGCTAGGCGCTGCTACTGCAACTCCTCCGGTAAATCCAGCGAATGCGAGTGCAGCGGCTCTACCCCAGGGTGGCGCAACATTAGTCAGGTTTAATGGCCAAGATGCACTGGCATTTCAAGTCATCAAACGCGGTAGCGCTAACACCTTAGAAGTAGTGAGTTTAGTTGAAAAAGAAGTTCAAAGGCTACGCTCTACCCTCAAGGATGTTAACCTCACTTTAGCTGCAACCCAAGCAGAATATATTCGCCAAGCCACCCAGTCAACAATCGATGCGCTGATGGAAGCCGTTGTCTTGTCGATAGTGGTAATTTTTCCGTTTTTATGGAATTGGCGGGCAACTCTCATCTCTGCTTTGGCGATTCCGACATCTTTGTTGGCGACGTTTATCGTCATGGCAATTTTTGGCTTCAACTTAGAAACGATTACGTTGCTGGCTTTGGCTTTAGTTATTGGCAGTGTAATTGATGATGCGATCATCGATGTCGAAAACATCATGCGGCACATTGATGAAGGGGAAACTCCTCGCCAAGCCGCTTTTTCAGCTACAGATGAAATTGGCTTAACAGTCATCGCCACCACTGCTACAGCAGTAGCGGTTTTTTTGCCCATTGGTTTGATGGGAGGAGTCATCGGACAGTTCTTCAAGCCATTTGGAATCACAGTTTCGGCAGCCATGATTGCTTCAACATTGGTTGCTCGTACATTGTCACCAGCCTTAGCTACTTATTGGTTAAAACCTGCTAATTCAACTCCCCAACACCGCCAGGAAGCAAACATCTGGGCGAATTTTACCCGATTTTACAGAAACTTACTCCACTGGTCTTTAAACCACCGCAAGACAGTCGTCGCATTAGCCATACTTAGTTTTATTGCAGGTATGGCACTGAGTCTACTAATTCCCAAAGGATTTATTCCGAAATTAGATCGCGGCGAGTTCAATATTACTTACACCGCCCCCTTGCCGAGTATTCCTGGTAGAGCAGAGGGACAGGAAGGCAGAGGGGCAGGGGAGCAGGGGAGCAGGGGAGAAATTTCAATCGCCAATCGCCAATCGCCAATCCCCAACCCCTTAAACGATTCCCTAGAGGTTGCTAAGAAACTAGAAGATGTGGTGAGAAAATCTCCAGTAGTGGAAACAGTCTTTACTACTGTTGGTTCTCGTGAAGGTGAGCCAAATAAAGGTACGCTTTATGTGAAGCTCAAAGAAGACCGCAACATCAAGACTGCGGAAGTACAAGACCAATTACGCTCGTCTTTGCCTAATCTCCCTGGTGTGAGTACCAGTGTGGAAGATATTCAATTTGTTGACACTGGTGGACAAAAACCTTTACAGGCATCATTACGAGGCGATAACCTCCAAAGCCTCAGCAAAGCTGCCCAGGCAATTAAAGAGCGCATTGAGAAACTACCGGGATTTGCTGATGTGACTGTAACAAGTGAAACAAATTCACAGGGTACAGTTTTTCAAATTGAGCGGCTCAACAATCAAAGGGTCGCCTATATCAGTGCCAATTTGGGCAGAGATTTGTCTTTAGGTAGTGCCACAGATCAATTGGTAGCGGAAGCAAAAGCAGTGTTACCTGCTGGTGTAACTTTAGACTTGGGAGGAGATTCTGCCCGCCAAGGTGAAGTATTTGCTAGTTTTGGCACTACTTTGGTATTATCAGCACTCTGTATTGTTGTGGTGCTGATTTTGCTGTTCAAAAGCTGGATAGACCCAGTAGTTATTGGTGTTTCTTTACCCTTATCAATTGTCGGTGCCATGCTGGCCTTACTCTTCACCAAGAGTGACTTTGGCATGATCTCGCTGATTGGTTTTGTCTTTTTGTTGGGACTAGCAAACAAAAATGCCATCTTACTGGTAGATTACATCAACCAACTCCGCAAATCTGGCTTAGACCGCACAGAGGCGATTCTCAGAGCAGGGCCAGTGCGCCTCAGACCAATTATGATGACCACAGCCTCCACCCTCTTAGGAATGCTACCGATCGCATTGGGTTTTGGTGCTGGTTCTGAATTGCGATCGCCAATGGCTGTTGCGATCGCAGGTGGACTCGTAACTTCAACTATCCTCAGTTTAATTGTCGTGCCAGTCGTCTACGCCATTTTAGATGATTGGTTTCCCCGATTTCAGAAGCAGGGGAGCAGGGGAGCAGGAGAGCAGGGGGGAAGTTGATGCAAGTCTTTGTCACAGGGGGTACTGGTTTTATTGGCGCTCACTTGGTACGGTTGCTTCTGCAACAGGGATATGCAGTGAAAGCGCTGGTACGCTCAAGCAGTAATTTGGAGAACCTACGCGGTTTGGATGTGGAAATTGTCAAAGGCGATTTGAATGATCCAAATCTCTGGCAACAAATGAGAGGTTGTAAATACCTATTTCATGTGGCAGCCCATTATTCTCTGTGGCAAACAGACCGAGAGTTACTCCACCGTCATAATGTCCTGGGTACGCGCAATGTTTTGGCAGCCGCTCGCAAAGCTAACATTGAGCGCACCGTCTACACCAGTTCAGTGGCAGCAATTGGGGTAGGATCATCAGGGGAGGTTGTGGATGAAACACATCAGAGTCCCTTAGAAAAGTTGGTGGGTGACTACAAAAAGTCTAAGTTTCTGGCTGAACAAGAAGCCATGCAAGCCGTTGCTACAGGTCAGGAGGTAGTTATAGTCAATCCCAGTAGCCCTATTGGCTCGTTGGATATCAAACCTACCCCGACGGGTGATATCATCCTGCGATTTTTGCGGCGACAAATGCCCTTTTACTTAGATACTGGTCTAAATTTTATCGATGTGCAAGATGTGGCATGGGGACATTTACTGGCTTTGCAGCGGGGTAAATCAGGCGATCGCTATATCTTAGGTCATCAAAACCTCAGTCTAAAGCAACTACTTGAACAACTCGCTGATATCACCGGTCTAAGCGCACCTCAACGAACCGTACCCCCTTGGTTGCCCCTTAGCGTTGCCTGGGTTGATGAAAAGATTCTCGCACCCTTGGGAAAATTGCCTTCAGTGCCATTAGATGGCGTGCGGATGGCGAAACAACCTATGTATTACAATGCTGCAAAGGCTGTCCGAGAGTTGGGTCTACCCCAATCTTCGCTGAATGGGGCACTCAAAAATGCTGTAGATTGGTTTGTTGCTCAGGGATATGTCAACCCCTCTGGGAAATTCAAAATTCAAAATTCAAAATTCAAAATTGAAGACCCCACAGATAAATCTTGGGGTTGAGAAAGTGGTGCATTTATCTTTAAAAGAGGAGCGATCGCAACAATGGCAGTTAATCTACAACAAGCTATGGATATCGGGAAGTATCTTGTTACGCAGCGTTTGAAAGGACGTAAACGCTTTCCTTTAGTATTGATGTTGGAACCTCTTTTTCGGTGTAATCTAGCTTGTACGGGTTGTGGTAAGATCCAACATCCCAAGGAAATTTTAAAGCAAAATCTCACCCCAGAACAGTGCTTTGCCGCAGTGGAAGAGTGCGGCGCACCGGTTGTCTCAATTCCTGGAGGAGAACCTCTGCTACATCCCCAGATTGATGAGATTGTTCAGGGATTAATTGAGCGCAAGAAATATATTTACTTGTGTACCAATGGTTTGCTGTTAGAAAAGAGTTTAAATAAGTTTCAACCTTCCCCTTACCTAACTTTTAGTGTGCATTTAGATGGAATGCGGGAGTTGCATGATCAGTGTGTCGATCGCCAAGGTGTTTTTGATATTGCTGTCAAAGCCATTCGCGCAGCTAAAGCTAAAGGCTTTCGTGTTACAACTAACACCACTATATTTGAGGGGACTAAACCCCAAGATATGCAAGAGTTCTTCAACTTTCTGGAAACACTAAATACTGACGGGATGATGATTTCTCCCGGCTATAGTTACGAGTGGGCACCAGATCAAGATCATTTTCTCCACCGTGAACAAACCCGCGCCCTTTTTCGAGAAATTCTAGCTCCATACAAAAGTGGTGAGAAAAACTGGAACTTCAATCACAATCCGCTGTTCCTAGATTTTCTCACTGGTGAGAAGGACTACGAATGTACGCCTTGGGGTAGCCCTAGTTATAGCGTTCTCGGTTGGCAAAAACCTTGCTATCTGCTGAACGAAGGTTATTACTCTACCTTCAAGGAATTACTGGCACAAACTGACTGGAGTCAATACGGCCAGAAGAGTGGTAATCCCAAATGTGCCGATTGTATGGTTCACTGCGGCTACGAACCCACCGCCGCAATGGATGCAATGCAACCGCAAAATATGGCACGCGCCCTTGGCAGTGTGTTTGGCAGGAATTAGTAGGTATTAAATAGTACATACTAAGGGTGCGATGCCTGCCTGCTCACGATACGTATAATCGACTTTCTCGGATGCATCTTCCCGTTTATATCTGCGGTGGTCGTTACGATGGTATATCTTCTCCTGCTAATCTTGAGAAAATGTATAAAAAGATACCAAATGCGTATTTAGAGTTCTTTAAGGGTGGTCATCGCTTTCTTTACCAAGATACCCAAGCATTTAAGCGAATCATAGCGCAATACAGTTCAGATAAGACCAAAACACTTGTAGAGACGGCGATTTATCGCGTCTTGAAAACCCACAATTTTGTACTATTAGCCCTTAACCCAAGCGTATTGAATCATAGCGTTCCTGCAAGATAAATTCGATTAGGTAATTGTATGACCGCATTGTTGACCCCGGCGATGAATCTACGGTTGCAGTGTCGTTGTTAGAAGCGAGAAATTAGTTAAATATTACACCAATTTAGGGTGCGATACCTATTCTTTAAGGGATTTTCCATCACATAGGTTGTGATTGCCCTTCTTTTGATGTGCAGAGATGTCAGTACGGGTGTCGATCGCTCGAATATTCTCGTATCAGCATACATACTTAGCTCCAGAAAGCAGAAGAGTACTGCTTATTTCATCAGCTTTTTAGCTTTTTTCAAGTGGAGAGTAATTTTTATTATCCTGTACTAACCTCTCATAAACTAAAGAGACAAAGTGTTAACTTATGTAAATCAAATTAACAAACATAACAATAATTTGTAATAAATTATGATGCGGCAGCATTGTATAAAGAGAACTTGGAAGTGAAAAACAACATCTTAATCAGGTTTTCCAGTCGTTCGCAGAAGTTTGAAGTTTTCTAACAAAAGTTTTAATCTGAAAGCCTGGAGATCGTAAACTTATTCCTTGGATGTCTGTTTTAAACCTTTCGTAACTCGTCAGGCAGTGCTGACATCGGAAAATAAACTGAACCATTCAGTTTTGAGTCCAATTATTCTTAACCGAGCAAATTAGGAGATTTAACGCAATGGTTTTAGATGCATTTGCAAAAGTAGTTTCCCAAGCTGATACACGTGGGGAATATCTCTCCGATGCACAATTGGATGCATTGAGCGAACTAGTCAAAGATGGTAACAAGCGTGCAGATGCTGTTAACCGTATTACCAGCAATGCGTCAGCTCTTGTTGCTGCTGCGGCTCGTGATTTGTGGGCAGAACAACCCCAATTGATCACTCCCGGTGGTAATGCTTACACCAGCCGTCGTGCAGCTGCTTGTATCAGAGACTTGGACATCATTCTTCGCTATATCACCTACGCTATCTTTGCTGGCGATTCCAGTGTGCTAGATGACCGCGCCCTCAATGGCTTGCGTGAAACCTACTTAGCATTGGGAACCCCAGGAGCTTCAGTTGCTGTTGGTATTCAAAAGCTGAAAGCAGCTTCTTTGGCAATTGTTAACGATACAAACAACATCACCAGAGGCGATTGCAGTGCTTTGGCATCTGAAATAGCTAGCTATTTTGATCGTGCTGCTGCTGCTGTTGCTTAAGCAAAGCTTGCATTGCTGAATGTTGACTAAATAATTGTCCATAGGACAAAACAAAATTTCAACCATAACGTTTGTAAAAGGGAAATACCAAAAATGACAAAAACACCTCTAACTGAAGCAATTGCATCAGCTGACTCTCAAGGTCGCTACCTCAGCAGCACCGAAATTCAAGTTGCTTTTGGTCGCTTCCGCCAAGCACCAGCTAGCTTACAAGCAGCAAAAGCATTGAGCGCTAATGCTCAACGTTTGACCGAAGGTGCTGCTCAAGCAGTGTATAACAAATTCCCTTACACCACCCAACAACAAGGCCCCAACTTCGCGTCTGATGCACGCGGCAAAGGCAAGTGTGTTCGTGATGTTGGCTACTACTTGCGGATTATCACATACGCTTTAGTTGTTGGTGGCACAGGCCCCTTGGATGATTTCTTGATTTCTGGCTTGGCTGAAATCAACCGGACTTTTGACCTGTCTCCTAGCTGGTACATTGAAGCTCTCAAGTACATCAAAGCTAACCACGGTCTAAGCGGCGACCCAGCTGTTGAAGCCAATTCTTACATCGACTATGTAATCAATACTCTAAGCTAGAGTGTTCTTTAGCCCGGAGAGGAAATCAGCTCTTATGACAAGTAAGTTCTATGAGTTGTTTACTTCTCCGGGCAGTTTTATTTTCAAAAGACTGTTAAAAGACTAGAAAAAAAATTTTCTAAAAAGTTTTCAGTTTTGCAGTTAAAACTGAGGAGGTTAAGGATGGCGGCTTTGGGACAAGCAGCAAGATTAGGGATTGGAGCATTTGAAAACTCAGCACTGGTAGAACTACGTCCCGATAGAACAGAAGCGGATGTTGCAGTGGTTATCCGGGCGGCTTACCGTCAGGTTTTGGGTAATGCATATCTACTAGAAGGAGAACGTCTAGAGAGTGCAGAATCACTGTTGCAGCAAGGTGCAATCTCCGTCCGGGGATTTGTGCAAGCTATTGCTCAATCGGAACTCTATCGGGATAAGTTTTTCCACTCCAATTCCCAAACTCGGTTTATCGAGTTGAATTATAAGCATTTATTGGGGCGTGCCCCGGAAGATGAGTCAGAGATTTCATACCATGTTGAGCTTTACAACTCAGAAGGTTATGAAGCTGAGATTAATTCCTACATTGACTCACTAGAATATCAAGAAAGTTTTGGCGAGAACATTGTACCCTACTATCGAGGCTTTAAAAGTCAAGTAGGACTGAAAAACGTTGGATTTGGCCGACTGTTCCAACTGTATCGGGGTTATGCCAATAGCGATCGCGCTCAAGGGCAAAAACAAGGACGGCTAACCTGGGAAGTGGCTAAGAATCTAGCCTCACCCATTTATCCAGTCTCCGCCGGAGCCTTAACAGGACTCTCTACAGGTGGTCGTGGAGAAACATACCGCATCAGAGTGCTACAAGCAGCTTCCCCGAACTCAACAGTAGTGCGGCGCGGTACTGCGGAATTGATCGTACCCTACGAGCAACTGTCTAGTAAATTGCAGCAGTTGAATCGCAAGGGCAGTAAGGTTATTAGCATTACAGCCGTATAAATAGAGATTGGGGACTGGGGACTGGAGACTGGGAACTAGGAATTGGGGACAAGGAGGACGAAGGGGATAACCAATACCCAATACCCAATACCCAACGCCCGATCCCTAATCCCCAGTCCCCAACTATTAATTACAAAAGGAAAATTACCAATGGCTATTACAACAGCAGCTTCCCGTCTGGGAACAGAACCTTTTAGTGACCAGTCTCCTGTGGAATTGCGTCCTAATGCAACCAAAGAAGACATTGAGAGAGTAATTGCTGCGGTCTATCGTCAGGTGTTGGGCAATAACTACATATTGACATCTGACCGCCTCACAAGTGCTGAATCTATCCTGCGCGATGGTAAAAGCACAGTACAAGAGTTTGTACGTCAAGTAGCTAAATCAGAACTGTACAAATCCAGGTTTTTCTACGACAACTTCCAAACTCGCGTCATCGAACTGAACTATAAACATTTGTTGGGTCGTGCCCCTTATGATGAGTCTGAAGTGGTTTATCACTTGGACTTGTACCAAAACAAGGGATATGAAGCCGACATTGATTCTTATATTGATTCACCAGAGTATCAATCTAGTTTTGGTGAAAATATAGTCCCTTACTATCGCGGTTTTCAAACCCAAACAGGACAGAAAACTGTAGGATTTAGCCGGATATTCCAACTTTATCGCGGCTATGCCAGTAGCGATACCTCCCAACTTAAAGGGAAATCTTCTCGCCTTGCTAGCGAACTAGGTCGCAATAGTGCATCCATCGTTGTTCCCCCCTCTGGTGGCCCCTCTGGCTTTTCATACGTTGCTTCTGAAAAAGGCGTTACCCCCAACAGTACTTTTGGTGGTGCGGGAACTTTTGGCAAAGAAGGCAGACTTTACCGCATTGAAGTAGCAGGCGTTTTTGGTGCCGGATATCCTAGCACACGCCGTGTAAATCAAGCGGTGATCATACCTTATGAAGAACTATCAACTTACTTCCAGAGAGTGGTAAAACAAGGTGGTAAAATAGCGAGTGTGAAACCACTTTAGTATCATTTGTCAATAGTCATTAATAATGACTATTGAAAACTTAAAATTTAAAATTTGGAAGTGATTTATGGTTGGACAAATTGGTAGTAGAAGTAGTAGTCGTTACTTTCGATATGAAGTAGTGGGTCTGCGCCAAAGCGAAGAAACCGAAAAAACTAATTATCCTATTCGTTCTAGTGCCTCTGTGTTTTTCACAGTACCAGAGAACCGAATGAATCAAGAAATGCAGCGGATTACTCGCTTGGGTGGGAAAATAGTCAGCATTCAGCCATTAAACGCTGAAGCTAAAACAGATAGCGAACAAAGCGATCCTCCTTCTTCATAATGAATTCCAGTCCGCAGAAATTTGAAGATTTGTCACCGACAGGTAACTCTGGCGATGGTGAATCTTTGACAGTAGAGCAAGCGATCGCTAATCTTGAGAGTGCAGATTTAGGTCTGCGCTTTTATGCTGCCTGGTGGTTGGGTAGGTTTCGGATATGTGAAGCAGCTGCGGTGACAAAATTGATCGCAGCTTTAGAGGATGAAGCCGATCGGACACCAGAAGGCGGATATCCTCTGCGACGGAACGCCGCTAGGGCTTTAGGGAAACTAGGCGATCGCCAGGCAGTCTCACCTTTAATTGTGTGTTTAGACTGCTCAGATTTTTATGTGCGGGAAGCAGCGGCACAATCTTTAGAAATGCTGGGCGATCCGGTTTGCATCCCCCCCCTGATTAAGCTATTAAAAGTAGGCTTGCAGGGAGAGCAGCTGATATCAAAGCAGCCTGATTTATCTCAACCCTATGAGGCCATTTTAGAAGCCTTGGGAACCTTGAGGGCAACTGAGTCTACTCCTTTAGTAAAGCCATTCTTAGAGCATCCAATTGAATTGGTGCAATATGCTGCTGCGAGAGCTATGTATCAATTAACCCAAGAACCAGTTTATGGAGAACGGTTGGTAAAGGCTTTGGCGGGTGAAAGATTGCAATTGCGTCGAGCAGTGTTAGCAGACTTGGGAGCGATTGGATATCTACCCGCAGCAGATGCGATCGCACAGACTCTTGCCGAAAATAGCCTGAAGCTAATTTCTCTTAAAGGATTACTAGAACATCAAGTTAATCACACAACAGCAAGCACTTTGTCAGCAGGTGCAATCAAAGTGATTAATTTAATGGACTCGCTGTTGTAGTCCTAAGTTCTAAGTAATGAGTTTTCATTAATACGTTTAAATCAAATGTTTAACACACATAAACCTCCAACCCAACTGCAAAATCAGGGCTAGGGGGTTTATGTATGATGTCAACTACGGAGAAGTTCAGCTACAATTGGCTGACCACTAATGACTCATGAAAAATTATTATGAATAACAGTGAGCTTGCCCAAATATTGATTCGTGCTGTGGAAGAAGCAGACTCCTCAGATCGCTTATTAGACGCAGTTCAGGAGTTAGCAGCAGCTGGTATAGAAGAATCTGTTCCTACTTTGATTGCAGCTTTGGGCTACAACAATCCAGGAGCGGCGGTGGCGGCGGTAGATGGGCTGATTGCGATCGGGGAAGCCGCAGTACCGTCACTATTGGAACTGATTGATGACTACAACTACAGTGCTAGAGCTTGGGCTATTCGTGCCTTAGCGGGAATTGGTGATGTCCGGGCGCTGGATACCTTGTTAGAGGCAGCAAAAAACGATTTTTCCTTAAGTGTGCGGCGAGCTGCTGCTAGGGGATTAGGCACTTTGCGCTGGCATCAACTACCGCCTGAGAAACTAGAATCTTTTCAGACTCAGGTATTAGAGGCGCTATTACTAATTTCTCAAGATCCAGAGTGGGTAGTGCGCTATGCAGCAGTGACAAGTTTAGAAACATTAGCCATTGCCACAGCAGTCAGTTTACCCGATCAAGCGTCGCAGATTACAAATCAACTTCAGCAAATGCTCAATACTGATGCCGATCTGGGAGTTCGCACCCGTGTAAAGTTTGCACAGGAAAAAATTCAGCAGCAACAGCATCAAGAAGTGTTTGCACCGAAAAGAAAGCTACAAGATGCTGAAGTTGAAGTGCCTCATCGTGGCGGTGGTAGACGTTAACTAAGGGATTTCCAGCAAATTTATAAGTGATACCAGAGGGAGAAGGCAGCGACTATTGGTATATTGCGTACACATCAATGGCCAAGCCTTCTGCCTAACCCTCGCGCACTTAATAAAAAGGAGTCAGAAGACAGAATTCAGAATTCAGAATACTCTACCCATAAAGGGATAGAGTTTTAAGGCGAGAATATTTTAATTTTTTTTCGCGCCACTTGCGGGCGTTAGCGTAGCGGGACGAAGTACGGTTTTAACCAATATTCATCAACCACTCGTACAGAATTCATGCTGAATTCTGACTCCTGATTTCTGAATTCTTCTTATAAACTCAAATTATAGGATTCTGACGCTTAACAGGTTTGGGCTTAGGAATCGGTTTAGTGTTTGTAGGAAGTATCAAGTTTTCAACAGCTTGGGCAATTGCCTGCACTTGCATTGGAGTTAAACAATCAGGAGAACTATTTATCATCTGTAGCAGTGCAGGGATACCTTGTAAAACTGGAACTGAGCAATCATTTGCTCCTATCCATGTAGCAATTGGGAAGACTACTGGAGCCGCAACAAACCCATTAGGAAGGTTAGGCATTAATGAAGTAATCCACTGACTAAACATTTTTTCATGGTAAATACTTTGAGAAGTCGGACTATTGTCAACTGCTACCCAATTGTTACCTTCACGCCGTTTCCATTTATCTTTATAAGCGCTAAATGAACCTTTCCAGGTTTTGACCTCTACTAAAAAAACACCACTTTCACCGATAATTAAATGGTCTATTTCCGTTAGAGAGCCTGAGTTAGTGGGGATGAAGGCATTATTAAATATCACCCATGTATCGGGGAAAGATTGCAAAAGTAGTGATACTCCCCATTCCCCCATATTGCCTTTGAATTTATTTTTTGCTTGCTTAAATTCAAACATGAATGAACCCAACCCACCTAAAAAGCCATCACCTAATCTTTCATGAATTTCTTGGTGTTTGGTAGATTTTTTGGTGTCGATTTTTTGTTGGAATACTGCCCTAAGTGAGGGTGATTGTTGAAGAGTTCTCATCAAAGTTGTAGTAATGTTTGTCAGTAACTGCCATTTTTAGAGTTCCCAGAATTAGAGGGAAATCGCTCTCCCCTAATTCATATAGAAAAAATTTCATGTTACTAACAGTGATAAAGCTAACGAGACAACAAAGATTGAATTTCTGCCTGGATATTGCCACGGGCAGATGGTTCGGCGAACTCTAACATTAAAGGCGTAAAGTAGATACGCGATCGCTTTAAAAATCGTTCTAAAACCTGCTGACGACCTGTGATATACTCTGCCTCTGACACCCAGCTATATTCCTGGCGAATGGCATGGGCGTATTCTCCATACTCCACTTGGTTAGTAGCCAAAATCGCTAAATCTGCATCAAGTAAAACTTGGCTATCACAATCATCTACCGCAGCTTGGTGGTCTTTAGTGTTCAGAATAAGACGGGTGACAGTAGCTATGGTACTTTCTGGAATACCCAAATTACTCAGCAATTCCAAAGCATAGTCTGCGCTTCGTTCTTCATTATCTTGAGCTTCAGTGTCATATACTACATCATGGAACCAGGCAGCTAGTTGAACAGCAGCTAGGTTGTTGGTGTAGCCTTGTAAAATCTGAATTGTGCTGAGGACGTGATCAACGTGTTTCAGTGTATGGTAGTAGCGACCAGGGGTAGAGTAAGCTGCAACCAAAGAATTAAAGGCTTTATCAGCCGCTACCTGGTCAACGCCAAAGGGTTGGAGTGTGTGTTGCCAGTTAGAAAATAAAATATGCGTGAGGTTTTCTGTAGGCATAAATGTAGTATTCACACTCTTAGTATGACTGAGCTAATCTCTTGTGTTGCAACATCTGTCAATCAAGTTAGAAATAGATCAACAAAAGGATAACATTTGTTATTCAATTGGGCATTGTGATTAGGGGAGAGGAGACAGGTGAGAGGTTATAGGGCAATACGCTTGTATTAAGGGCTAATTGTACAAAATTGTGGGTTTTCGAGACGGCGATAAATCGCCGTCTCTACAAGTGTTTTGATTTTATCTGAACTGTATTGGGTTATAGGGAATAATCTCTATCCTGTAACCTATTCCCTTCTTTACTCCCCACTAAATATGGTGACAGCTAAATGAAAGCGTCAAAATAGAAGACACAGGCTTTGAACAAAAAGCCTCGCCTTGATTAACGGAGTTTATTATCAGTGGTATTACAAGTACAAACAAGCACCTACGAAGCTAAAACCCAAGAAATTGCTAAACAACTTCTCGCAGCAACGCAGGAAAATCGTTCGTTTTTTTCTTCCCTGCGGGATCAAATGCGTTGGGATGATAAATTACTAGCTTGGGCGATGAGTAATCCTGGGTTGCGGGTGCAACTATTTCGCTTTATAGATACGCTACCTGCTTTGCACAGTAAATCAGAAATTGCCTCACATTTACAAGAATATTTAGGAGATGAATCTGTAGAATTACCGGCAGCTTTGAAGGGAATGCTAAACTTTGCTAATCCCGACTCGATGCCAGGACAAGTTGCTGCTACAACCGTTGGGACAGCGGTTGAGACTCTTGCCCATAAATATATTTCTGGGGAAAATATTAAACAAGTCATCAAAACAGTTGAACGACTGCGAAAAGAGAAAATGGCTTTCACCATCGACTTACTGGGTGAAGCAGTAATTACCGAAGCCGAAGCGCAGTCTTATCTAGAACGCTATCTAGAATTAATGCAACAATTGGTGGAAGCATCGAAGAATTGGACAGCTATTCCATCTATTGATGAGGCTGATGGCGAATCAATACCAAAAGTTCAGGTTTCTGTTAAGTTAACGGCGTTTTATTCCCAATTTGATCCTCTGGATGCTAAAGGTAGTGAGGAGCGAGTTAGCGATCGCATTCGGATTCTCTTACGTCGTGCTAAAGAGTTGGGCGCAGCTGTGCATTTTGATATGGAACAGTATGCCTACAAGAATATAACTCTCAGCATCCTGAAAAAACTCTTACTAGAAGAAGAGTTTCGGCAACGCACAGATATCGGGATGACAATCCAAGCATATCTGCGTGATAGTGAGCAAGATACCAAAGACCTAATTTCTTGGTTGAAAGAACGTGGTTATCCTTTGACAATCCGCTTGGTAAAAGGCGCATATTGGGATCAGGAAACTATCAAAGCAGCCCAAAAGCATTGGCCACAGCCAGTTTACAACGATAAAGCGGCAACTGATGTTAACTTTGAAACCATCACTCAGCTATTGTTAGAAAATCATCAATATGTGTATTCTGCCATTGGTAGCCATAATGTGCGATCGCACTCTCGCGCCATTGCGATCGCTGAAAGTTTAAATGTCCCTCGCCGTCGCTTTGAATTACAAGTCCTCTACGGTATGGGTGATAAAGTTGCCAAGGCGTTGGTTGATAAAGGTTATCGGGTGAGAGTTTACTGTCCCTACGGTGAGTTATTACCTGGAATGGCGTATTTAATTCGCCGATTGTTGGAAAATACAGCTAATAGTTCTTTTTTACGGCAAAATCTCGAAAATCGACCGATTGAAGAATTATTAGCACCGCCGATTGTCAAAGAAGAAAAATCTTTAACTCCTAACTCTCATTTTCTCGGTGCGGCTGATACTGATTACGCAGAAGAAGAGGTGAGAACAAAGACGGCGCAAGCTTTCCAAAGTGTTCGTCAACAGTTGGGTAAAACTTATTTGCCGCTAATTAATGGGGAATATGTCAAAACACCGGAATATGTTGATTCTCTCAATCCTTCTAATTTCAGTGAGGTAATTGGTAAAGTTGGGTTGATTAGCGTTGAACAGGCACAACAGGCGATGCAAGCTGCAAAAGCGGCGTTTCCTGGGTGGAAGAAAACACCAGCTAAACAACGCGCTGATATTTTGCGGAAAGCGGGTGATTTGATGGAACTCCGCCGCGCTGAACTTTCGGCTTGGATAGTTTTGGAAGTTGGGAAACCAGTTAAGGAAGCTGATGGAGAGGTTTCGGAAGCGATAGATTTCTGTCGGTACTACGCTGATGAGATTGAACGGCTAGAAGAAGGTGTGAATTATGACATTCCTGGTGAAACTAATCGTTATATCTACCAGCCACGCGGCATTGCTGTAGTGATTTCTCCCTGGAATTTCCCGCTAGCGATCGCTTGTGGAATGACTGTCGCAGCTTTGGTTTCAGGTAATTGCACTCTCCTCAAACCTGCGGAAACATCTTCTGTCATTACGGCAAAACTTACAGAAATCTTAATCGAGGCTGGTTTCCCTAAAGGTGTATTTCAATACGTACCTGGCAAGGGTTCTCAAGTCGGCGCTTATTTGGTAAATCATCCAGATACTCATGTAATTGCTTTTACAGGTTCCCAGGAAGTCGGCTGTAGAATTTACGCAGAAGCGGCAACTTTGAAACCCGGACAGAAGCATATGAAACGGGTGATTGCTGAAATGGGTGGCAAGAATGCGATTATTGTCGATGAAAGTGCTGATTTAGACCAAGCTGTTGTGGGAGTAGTACAGTCAGCATTTGGTTACAGTGGACAAAAATGTTCTGCCGCCTCCAGGGTGATTGTGCTGCAACCGATTTATGATGCCTTTGTGCAGCGATTGGTGGAAGCGACAAAATCCTTGAATATTGGGGAAGCAGAGTTACCTAGTACCCAAGTTGGCCCAGTGATTGATGCTAATGCCCGCGATCGCATTCGCGAGTATATTGAGAAGGGTAAGGCAGAAGCACAACTAGCCTTGGAGTTGTCAGCACCCGAACAAGGATATTTTATCGGCCCAGTTATCTTTAGTGAAGTATCGCCAAATGCGGTAATTTCCCAGCAAGAAATTTTTGGCCCTGTGCTGGCGGTAATTCGGGTGAAAGATTTCCAGGAAGCTTTAGCAGTCGCCAATGGTACAAACTACGCCTTGACTGGCGGACTTTATTCTAGAACACCTTCGCATATTCAGCAGGCGCAGACAGAATTTGAAGTCGGTAATTTGTACATCAACCGTAATATTACCGGAGCGATCGTTGGGCGGCAACCCTTTGGTGGATTCAAACTTTCTGGAGTAGGTTCTAAAGCAGGTGGCCCTGATTACCTCCTGCAATTTTTGGAACCACGTGCGGTAACAGAAAATATTCAGCGCCAAGGTTTTGCACCAATTGAAGGTGCAGATTAAACTACAAGAGTAGGTAGGGTATATGCCCTACCTATTTGATAAAAATCGCTCCAACTTGCATTAATGCAATGACAAATATAGGAATCCGCTTTGATTTCTGAACTAATTTGCGTAGGCAGGCAATAGGCAACAGGCAACAGTCAAGAAGGCTTCTTAGTTGTACTGAGTTTTTTCAGAAATCAAATATGAGTCCTATATATTGGCAGGTTTCGTGTGAGTATTCCTCTCGATATAGTCATATATGAATATGCTTTACCGCTCGAATCTCAGCAATTAGATGCTTGGAAATAGATTTGCCTAAATGTTTTAATCTTATTAAAGAATCTAAGTCTATTACAGGATGTTTGAAAAGTGGTTAGCTGTGATTTCAGGCACTTATTGAACTCTCTAAGCAAGCCTTAAAAAGGCGAGTATAATCAAATTTAAGGGTAATTTAGGGATATATAGAAGTTTTACTACTGACGAGATGACTTTTAAAACATCCTCTGACCCATAAACCACCTGGTAATTTTTGTAGATTAATAACCTTTAGCTAAGTGGCAATTTCAAATAATGGAAAATACATTAGTTGATAAAACATTCCGTGACAGCAATGGCAATATTGTTTTGGCACAGATGCCAAATTTACCGCTTATTGTTTGGATAGTATCTAGTTTACTAGCTCTAATTTTTACAAGTGGCAAAATTAATATAGTATTAGATGTACTGGCAAATGGCTCCTTGTTTACTTGGGCGTGGCTGGAATTATTTCAAGGCGTTAATTATTTTCGGAGAGCGCTAGGTCTTGCCGTATTTATTGGTATTATCGTATCAAAAATCCAGTAGTTATAACGGACTAAGTAACTAAGCCAAATTATTTATATATATAGGAATTCGATTTGGTTCCTGAACTTACTTGCGTAGGAACAGGAATACCTAACTATATTACAAACCAAGATGAATTATTGAATGCCAGATTGGAACAGACAACTCGATTTGGTCATAATTTTGCCAAGATTTCGCGTAATCAAAAAAAACGACCGTCCAGAACATTCATCTTGACTTATTTTTTAAGCCTAGCTAATTCTGAAACTTCAGAATATGGCGACTTTTCAGATACTTCCGCCTTCTCAACCTCTAAAGAACGCAGCAATTCCCGAATCACATCAGTAGCGGGTCTTCCTGTTTTTGCACAGTATTCTTCTAGTTTCTGCGCTTCTGTTGATGTAAGATTTACTGTCAGTCGTTTGACAGCCCATTTTTTATTGACCATTTACTTTTACTATTGCTATATTGCTCCTCGTAGAGAAAATTATACCTTTGTTTCTAAGTCTATCCTAATGTGGGTTTTAGCCTATTTAGATGACATCAAACTGGATTCCCAGATAATTGACGAAACTTCGACCTTCAACTATTGTTTGTAGTTTCTACACTGTTTTTTCTAGCCGTTTCCCCGTTATTTGCTATTGTTACTGGATTACACAAATCGTGGTGACAACGGCTTTCTCCAGATGTTATTGCAGAAGCCCAGCGGTGAAAGCAGAATTTTAGAGGATCGTTTGCAGACATGGGTACGCCCCACAGAACTTACAACTACGTCGAGTTCAGATAAATACATTTGCGATCGCACCACTAATCTTGCTCGATCACCTGCTTTATCTGTGGTGCTTTTCCAGTACTAAGTAGGTGGGAGTGCTAGCGTTATGAGTAAGTTAGGGTTATCGCGATCGCTTTTGTTGGAGTGGCTAAAAAAAGTAACCTATGAGGTAAATGAAGGATGTTATATTTTGTGTAGCAAGTAATTAGTACAGTTAGATCAAGTTTTTCAGGTAAAAAGCCATGAAAAAGCCCGCCAGTTCTTTGAAAAAGACTAGCAGGTATGGCTTATCATCAATCGGAGCGGCGGGATTCGAACCCACGACCTCCACTACCCCAAAGTGGCGCGCTACCAAGCTGCGCTACGCCCCGGTCAGAATTACTATCATATAGCAAAACTCTCGGATAATCAAGAGGTAAATTTAAAAAACCTTCAGCATCCCAGTAGCTTGCAGTAAATCTGGAACAGCAGAGGCATCCCATTTACCCTCTACACATCGCCCTGTATTCAAGATGAAGCGCAAACTGTAGGCATGAGAATAGCCTTCCACCTCCATCCATAATAAATCGCTTTCGGCTTCACAAGCAATTTTTTCCTCTTCCATTAATTCAGCTGCGAGTTGCTTCATGGTGTCTGCTAGCTGGGCTAATAGACGGCAAAAATCATTCAACTCGGCTTCGCTTAACTCAATTGCCCAATCATCTGTACCGACTAAACCTTTAAATTCAAATGCATCAGGGTTCCAGCCAATACGCCAACCAAATCCGCTTTTGACAACGCGTTCCATAAAAAGTTAGGAATTAGTAACTCTCTCGTTATCTTAGTAAGTCGGCACCTCCCCCTTGGGATGGCTGTGGGGTAGTTGATCTACTAGGACTCGGTGCGATATTGGGGCTAGGAGATAGGGTATTTTGGGCAGTAGGATTAAATATATTCACTAATACTTGTACTAGAGCATCTCGCTGGCTGCGGGTGAGACTTGTGATGGTTTTGCGATCGCCTTCTAGAGGATTTTCCCGCAGTGTATCATTGCCTGGATAGCTAGCATCATACATAATTTCATTCGCACCCAGGTAATCAGCTAAAGTCAGCTTCCAATCGAAACGATAAATTGGGGCCCGCCCTTTTGTATAAATATGATATCTAATCAGGCGATTTACCAGGGTGTTGTTTTCGGCAACTTTCCCATTTTCTTTGCTGATATACTTATTTTCCCGTGGAAAATCTGGCAATTGCTGATATACTACCTGCCAAACATCGCTAGGAGTGATTCTCTGCGCGTATGCAGGTTGGATACTAAATAAATTTCTATGGATTGATTTGCCCGTTCCTGAACCCAAAAGGATTACACTTACTACCATTAAGGCAAAGAGTAGTGAATGCGGAGTTCCAAGTTTTGAGAGTATTGATCTAGGTAGAAGTTTTTTCTTTTTCATAAAACGATATTTTGAAATGAGAGTGCTATCTCACTGCATTTTCACTCAGCACTGGCTCAACCCTAGCTATCCGCTAACAGCACTCTCAACTCAGAACTATTTTTATAGTTCACCGATAATTTCTGGCTGAGTCAACTCATCGGACATTTCAATAATTGCCCTTAGCACTGGCTTCATCATCGCATCTTCGTTACTCTCAAAGTCTTCATAACGCCGACGTTTAGCACGATTTGCCACCTGAACCGTAATGCGGTAACGATTTGAGGCTGCACTAATCAGATCCTCAGAACGGTGCATAATCTGAGATTGAGTTGTCTCGAACTTAGAACGCTTTAGCATAATCAGTGGTTTTTGGGGTCATTCCCCAGTGTAGCAGTACTGATAAATCTACTGCTGTGTGTTTAATTGCTAGCAACCTCTCTCTTGATAGAGGTTGAGAGTGTTTTAGTCACTATAAATTACTTATAAATAATCTTACCCGACTAAAGTCACACATCCTTATGGCTGACCTTGTGGAAACTGCTGTCAACGCAGGAAACTTCAATACCCTGGTGAAGGCTGCTAAAGCTGCAAATCTCATAGAAATTTTGAAAAGTCCTGGTTCTTTCACACTATTTGCACCAACTGACGAAGCCTTTGCCAAGCTGCCAAAGGGAACTTTAGATTCGCTACTACAAGATATCCCCAAGCTAAAGAAAATTGTGGCGTATCATATCGCTAGTGGGGATGTTCGGTCTGATGACTTGGTACAGATTAATGAGGCAGAGACACTTGAAGGGTCAATTGTAGCGATTGAATCTGCCGACGGTAAATTTAAGGTGAATAACGCCAATGTCCTCAAAACAGATATTCTGACAGACAATGGCGTGATCCATATTATTGATGCGGTGTTGATGCCTGCAATGGTAGCAGGGAAGTAAGGGCATTGGGCATTGGTTATTGGTTATTATCCTCATCCCAATACGGTTCGGTTAAGGTTTTTTGATGAAAATTCTAGATCCAAAGACGCGATAAATCGCCGTCTCTACAAGGATCAATTCTTTCGTCTTGACGGCGATTTATCGCGTCTCTTGCCTTAACCGAACCGTATTTCCCTTCATCACCCTACTCTCAGGATGCACCCACTGCGTGCAGGAACAGTCAACGACAACTGCTGAGTTTCTCCTTGACTATTCCACTCAACTTCAGCAGTGCCATATAACAGTTTGTTGGGTTGAGTACGCAAACTGGCGATATCTGCATTTGCTGTTGCCGAACTTGTGCCAGCGTTGACGGCAATTATCAACTCCTCTGTCTCTAAAGTTCGCGCAAAGATATAAAGTTGTCCTTGAGCATGGAGGACTTGGTAATCACCTGTACGTAGGGCTGGGTAAGTGTGGCGGAGGGCAATTAATTGACGATGAGTATTAAAAATTTCTTGATTCCAGTTACTCTCTAAAGGAAAGCCACGGCGCGAGTCGGGATCTATGCCACCAGGTAAACCAACTTCATCACCATAGTAAATACTAGGGGCACCAGGAAAGGTGAGTAGCAATAGAGTTGATAATTCCACACTGGCTATATCGTCGCCTGCAATGGTCATTAATCGGGCTGTATCGTGACTAGCGAGTAAATTGAGTTGAGTTAGCTGAATTTCCCACGGGTAAAGTTGCAGTACTTCCTGAATTTTGGTGGCGTACTCGGCGGCAAATAAGGGTGGATAAGGTTGATAGTCACGGCTTTGAACTTGTTCTAAGACTACGCGATCGCCAGCCGCAAAGGCAATTGTTGGCCCAGTAAATAGATAATTCATCACCCCGTCAAATTGTGTCCCATCTAGCCACTGGCGGGAATCTCCCCACACTTCGCCCACAATGTAAGCTTCGGGATTGATGGCTTTAGTGCGATCGCGAAATTCCTGCCAAAAACCAGGAGTTTTTATTTCAAATGGTACATCTAACCGCCAACCGTCGATGCCGAATTTAATCCAATATTCGGCAATCTCCATAATGTATTCCCGCACTTCTGGATTGTCGTGGTTAAATTCTGGTAAAGCACGATTTCCAGCCCAACCCCCGTAATTGGCAGGTAAATCACCAGTGTACGGTGCTAAAGGCCAGCCTTCAATTTTGAACCAATTAACCCAAGGGGAATGGGGCCCATTCTCTAAAACGTCATGGAAAAAGAAAAATCCCCGGCTGGAATGGTTAAACACCCCATCCAGAACGACTTTGATATTCCGTTGATGGGCTGCATCGAGCAATTCTTTAAAAGCTTCGTTGCCCCCTAACATCGGGTCAACTTGGTAATAATCGTGGGTATGATAGCGATGATTGCTGGCGGATTGAAAAATGGGTGTGAAGTAAATCGCGTTAACCCCCAAATCCTGGATGTAGTCTAAACCCTCCATGATCCCCCATAAATCGCCGCCTTTATAACCCTGGAGGGTTGGCATAGCGTCCCAATCTTCCCAACGGGCTTCGTGCAACAGCCGTTTGCGCGGCTTTTTGCTTCTGGCAAAGCGATCTGGGAAGATTTGGTAGAAAACAGCGTGCTTCACCCAGTCTGGTGTTTGAATTTGCATGAATAACTTTTTGTACGTTCAGAAGCGATCGTTGCAAATATTAGCTTCTTTATGGCTCTTACTTATGATAGAGAATCTGTAATTTGTCATTTGTCATTTGTCATTTGTCATTAAAAAAATAATTGACATACTGCACCTCCCATGCACCATTCCCCATTCCCCTTTTTATTTTCTTCACTTTGTCCGTAATGATTTAGGCAGACCTTGGATTAGTTTAATAGCTTCATACAAATTACCTGTTACCCCAGTTTTGGGTAATTCTTAGATGCAGCTGCTCAAAGATGTCTCACGAGCCACAGCAAATCATTATCAAGGAGACATAATTCAGGAATATGAGTTATTAATTAGCAATTGTCTTAGGAATAACTTACCGCCTCCTAAGCTTATTTGATGTTATCTATGAAAAAAAATAGATAACTATAGTCGCATCAAATAATCAAGACGGAAAAACTACGATTTTAGAGCGGCTGATCTTACTAAAATCACTACTTTGCTTTCAGTAAATAAATTGAATTTGAGGTAACAATGAGACACGAAAAACTTTCTCCCGGACTACTGTTGGCATTTCAAGATTATCAACATGAAGGAAATCAAGCTTTAGTTACACACAAGCGATCGCTCGGCATCATTGCCCACAAAAGTCCAGTCAAACCCACTAAGAGCGTCGTTTTTATCTACTGCGACCCTGATGCAGACTTAAGTTACTTATCACAATATAATATAGAAGTCAATCAAAATTCTGGAAGTGTGCGAACAGCTTTCTTACCATTAGATAGTTTAGATGTCTTATCTGAAGAAGATGTGATTCAGCGAATTAAGCCATCACGCAAACTTCATTTGAGGATGGACACTGCACTAGAAAAAGTCAAACTACCGGAGTTCAAAAATCAAACCGGATTGACTGGTAAAGGAGTAATCATTGGCATTATAGACAGTGGCATTGATCCGAAACACCCTGCATTTGCTGGACGAATTTTACACATTTGGGATCAAACACTACCAGGGCCAGGAGTCACAGAGGGCGGCTATGGGGCTGAATTTACGGGAGCGCAACTGACAGTTTCTCAGGATACTAGCGGTCATGGTACTCACGTTGCTGGAATTGCCGCCGGTGCCGATGCTAGCTATGGCGGTGTCGCACCAGAAGCGGAATTAGTTGTCGTCAGGTCAGATTTACAGGATGCCCACATTGCTGATGGCGTCCGCTACATTTTCCGAATTGCTAGAGAGTTGGGACGCCCAGCAGTAGTAAATCTTAGCTTGGGTGGACATGCTGATGCCCATGACGGTAGTGATTCACTTTCAAAAGTCATTGACGCTGAAACTGGCCCTGGAAGAATTGTTTGCTGTGCTGCGGGTAACGAAGGAAATGATAACATTCATGGACAAGCGACGATACCCAGTGGACGCACCCGTGGTATCCGCTTTAATGTTCCTTTGAATCAAGTAGGCATAGTTTGGTTAAATGCTTGGTATGCCAAAGACAGCGAATTGGAAGTGTCTGTGCGGAGTCCTAACGGTTTTGTCACCCCCTTTCAAAAAATCATTACTGACGGCAACGCCGCACAAGATCATCAGTTACCAGATGCACGGGTGCAATTAGCAACACCAGGGCCAGATCAAGCAAACAGCGACCATAATTTCTTTGTGCAAATACGTGGCATTGGCCCCTCGCAAGTAATGGGAGGTGTTTGGCAGCTACGAGTCCGCAACACTTCTTCAACTGATGCACGTTTAGATGTGTGGACACTAGATGACACTTCGTCAGTGTTTTTCACAGGTAAAAGCGTGAAGGATGCGGTAAAAATTGGTTCACCAGGAGCCGCCAGCAGTGCAATTACAGTTGCCGCCTATACAACTAAAACCAGATATACAGATATTGATAACCAAGTACGAGAAATGGGCTTAGAATTACATACTATTTCGGAATTTAGTAGTGAAGGCCCACTACGGAATGATGGACACAAGCCCGACGTAGCAGCACCAGGAGCAATGATTATTTCCACGCTTTCTGCCGATGCAAATTTTGACCGCTCATCGATGATTAATTCTAAGTTTGTGGTGCAAGCTGGTACTAGTATGGCGACACCATTTGTTAGTGGGTTAGTGGCACTGCTGTTGCAGCGCGATCCCAAACTTGATCCGGCTGCGGTGAAAGACTTGCTACGTAAAAATAGTGCCATTCCCGGAAAACCCGCAGGCACATTTGATGACAAATGGGGTTATGGAGTGATTAACGCTTTAAATCTGTAATTAGACTGAGAAAGGTGGATATTATTTCTGTACAAGGATAGGCAATAATAACCTATAAATTTGATAGGTTAGGGTAGGCATAAATTGCCTACCCTCTTTACTAAGGAGTTGCTGATGAATTATCAGAAACTAGATGCCGCTCTTGCTACAGCGCTGAATGATGTTCAAGACCCAGAAGAGACTAGTTTAGGGGTTTTCATCCATACTGAACCAATTTTAGATTCTGCTGCGATCGCTATTTTAGAAAGTTTGGGCGTTAATGATGTTACTAGTGGCAAAGATATTTTCACAGCAACACTCTCAGCAAATGCTATTTCCCAGTTGTCAGAGGAATCTTGGGTGAAGTATTTGAAGCGATCGCAACAATTGCATTTACTAAGTATGAGAAAAAGTTTAGGTAGCTTCAATGTTTGATACAATGCTTTGTTGATTTGTGGGGTGTAGTCTTCACCGAAGGTGTTGGCACAGCCATTGATTATCCAATTAATACAAATGTTCTATTTATTTATTTGCTAGCAGCACAATCCATCCTCAGCAACATTTTGTAAAATTCATCCCTGAGAATATTTGATCCCCCCTTACCTGTGGTGGCAGACAGTCCTAAACTGAAGATGAGAGTTGAAAGGCAGCTGGGAGAAATTTTGTGAAAAAAGTTTTATCAATCATTCTTGGTGGTGGCGCGGGTACTCGACTTTACCCACTAACCAAACTCCGCGCTAAACCGGCAGTACCAGTGGCGGGGAAGTACCGCTTAATCGATATCCCTGTCAGTAATTGCATAAATTCCGAAATATTCAAAATCTACGTCCTGACACAATTCAACTCAGCTTCCCTGAATCGCCATATCGCCCGTACCTACAACTTTACTGGCTTTAATGAGGGGTTTGTGGAAGTGTTAGCCGCACAGCAAACACCAGAAAACCCTAATTGGTTCCAAGGGACTGCGGATGCTGTACGTCAGTACCTATGGTTAATGGAAGAATGGGACGCAGAGGAATATCTGATCCTCTCTGGTGATCACCTCTACCGCATGGATTATCGCAAGTTTATCCAGCGTCATAGAGAGACGGGGGCTGATATTACTCTCTCAGTTATCCCCATAGACGAGCGCCGCGCCTCAGATTTTGGTTTGATGAAAATCGATGACTCCGGTAGGATCATTGACTTTAGCGAAAAACCCAAAGGCGAAGCTTTAATCAAAATGCGCGTTGATACAAGCGTACTGGGATTATCAAAAGAACAAGCCCAGCAACAGCCTTACATTGCCTCAATGGGGATTTATGTCTTTAAAAAAGAGGTTTTGTTTAAGTTGTTAAGAGAGGCTGTAGAAAGAACTGATTTCGGCAAAGAAATTATTCCTGATGCCTCTAAAGATTACAACGTTCAAGCTTATCTATTTGATGACTATTGGGAAGATATTGGAACAATTGAGGCATTTTATCATGCTAATTTAGCGCTGACTCAGCAACCCCTGCCGCCATTTAGTTTCTACGATGAAAAAGCACCAATTTATACCCGCGCTCGTTACTTACCTCCAAGTAAACTTTTAGATTGCCAGGTAACAGAATCAATTATCGGCGAAGGTTGCATTTTGAAAAATTGCCGCATTCAACATTCAGTATTGGGAGTGCGATCGCGAATTGAATCTGGCTGCATCATCGAAGAATCTTTGCTCATGGGTGCAGATTTTTACCAAGCCTATGTGGAACGCCAATGCAACGTAGAAAAAGGTGACATACCTGTAGGTATTGGTACTGACTCGATTATTCGCGGTGCGATCATTGATAAAAACGCCAGTATCGGTCACGATGTCAAAATTATCAATAAAGATAACGTGCAAGAAGCTGACCGCGAAAGTCAAGGTTTCTACATCCGCAGTGGCATCGTCGTCGTGATGAAAAATGCTGTAATTCCTGATGGAACAATCATTTAGTCATTAGTCATTAGTCATTAGTCATTAGTCATTGGTTAATAGTTACAAGCAACAAAAGACAAAGGACAAAGGACAAAGGACTAATGACTAAACTCATTTTGCTGATTGGTCTTCCAGGTAGCGGTAAGTCAACTTTGACAAAACAATTACTGGCAGAATGCCCCCAGATGTCGCTGATTTCTACGGATGTCATCCGGGGGCAATTGTTTGGTTCCCAAGCCGTTCAGGGGCCGTGGCTGCTGATTTGGCGCGAAATTGAGCGGCAATTTCAGCAAGCTATTTTTACAGAGAATACAGCTATTTTCGACGCCACCAACGCCCAGCGCCGCCATCGTCGTGAGGTCATTGCTTTAGCTCGTAATTTGGGCTTTAGCCAGATTACGGGAATTTGGGTTGACACACCAGTTTGGTTGTGTTTGGCACGTAATAAAAGGCGATCGCGCCGGGTTCCAGAAGAAATTATTTTGCGGATGCACCGCCAACTCCGGGATGCTCCCCCAAGCCTAGAAGAAGGACTAGATAACCTGATCCGCTTATCAGAAAAATCAGAGTACGGAAATTGCGATCGCTTGGTGAGCGAGAACCACACTTGATTTTATATATTTTTTGTTAATTTAAAATCAGATTCTTTTTGTTTGGCACTATACCAGACAAATTAAACATCTCTCATCTTAAAAAAAAACATAACGGGAATTTCTATAGGAGGCTGGTAGATGGCTGCAACCGACTTCAAGGACTATTACGCTATTTTGGGAGTTAGTAAGACTGCCAGTCCAGAGGAAATTAAACAAGCTTTTCGTAAACTAGCTCGCAAATATCACCCTGATGTCAACCCAAACAACAAACAGGCAGAAGCACGCTTCAAAGAAGTTAGTGAAGCCTACGAAGTTGTATCAGATCCAGATAAACGCAAAAAATACGACCAATTCGGTCAATATTGGAAACAAGCTGGTGAAGGTTTTCCATCTGGCGGTGTTGGAGCCGATATGGGTAACTTTGACTTCAGTCAATACGGCAATTTTGATGAGTTCATTAATGAGTTGCTAGGACGCTTTGGTGGTGCTGCTCCTCGTGGTGGGCGACAAAGTTACTCACAAAGTTACTCTCCCCGTAATCCTACAGGTGCGCCAAGTGGTTTTGGCGGCTTTAACGATTTTGGGTTTCAAGATGCAGGTGCAGGTACTAACCAGGATAGTGAAGCTGCGATCGCTCTAACTTTTGCTGAAGCATTTAATGGTGTGCAAAAGCGGTTCAGTTTAGGTAACGAAACAATAGATGTCCGCATCCCATCTGGTTCTAAAACTGGTACTCGCCTGCGCGTGCGGGGCAAAGGTCAAATCAACCCCATGACTCAACAACGTGGGGATTTATACTTAAAAGTTGAACTTCAGCCGCACTCGTTCTTCCAAATGGAAGGCGATAACTTGATGTGCGAAGTGGCAATCACACCAGATGAAGCTACTTTGGGAGCATCTATTGATGTACCCACTCCCGATGGTTCAGTTAATGTCAAGCTACCAGCAGGGGTGCGTTCTGGTCAATCTCTGCGTTTACGTGGCAAAGGTTGGCCTTTGGCCAAGGGTGGACGCGGCGATCAGTTGGTGAAGGTGGCGATCGTTCCACCAAAAGACCTCAGCCAACAAGAGCGGGAATATTATGAAAAAATCCGCGCTATACGTACTTATAATCCCCGTAGTCATTTGAACCAAGTCAGGCTGTGAATATTTTGGATTTGTAGAGACGCATTGTAAAGCAGCAGGAAGTGCTGTTTCGCGTCTCTACTGCTGATGACTTCACCCTGAGTTTTGCTGCGCTATTCTGGCCGCCATGACAGACTTAAAAGCTTCCATTGCTTCCGGTGTAGTCTCGGTAGTTTGCCACGATGGACGTACAATTAAGCGATCGCGCCAAGCCTTTAATTTTGGATATTCACTCAAAGATATGCCTACCATTGGCATCAAAGGTACTACAGTCCCAGCCACAACTTCGGTAAGAGTGAGGTTTTGACTACCAAAGTAAGGGCGATCATCTAATAAATTTTCAAAAAACTTCAGCACTGTTGAAATTTTCTGCTTCGCTTGCTCAATTTTTTCTGGATCTGCTCCAGGAAATCCTAATATTTGAGGTAAAAACGTGGTGGTTGCTGGCAAAAGCTCATTCACTGTTACCAGTTGTACCATGCGTGCGATCGCTAAATCCTTGGCATCTTTAGGCAACATCGCAGGTGTAGGGTATTTTGCCTCTAAATAGTCGAGAATTGCTAAAGATTCTACTACATTAAAGCCATCATCTACCAAAACTGGAATGTGATGGAAAGGGTTAATTGCTAAAAAATCTGGTTTAAATTGCTCCCCATTCAGTTTTATCTCTACCAATTCAAACTCAAGTCCTTTTTCCAGCAGAGTAATCCAGACGCGGCGCGAGTTGGGAGAAATTGGCGCGTGATAAAGTGTCAGCATTAGAAAACCTCACAGCTTTATAAGTAGGCCGAACATTGCCAATCTTACACCTTATACTCCAATACGGTTCGGTTAAGGTTGTTTGATGAAAATTTTAGATCCCAAAGACGCGATAAATCGCCGCCAAGACAAAAGACTGATTATTGTAGAGACGGCGATTCATCGCGTCTCTTGCCTTAGATTCAATTGAATTGTTCTAACAATGTCTCAACGCTAGCATTGTGATCTAAAAAAGAAAATAAATGCCAGTAACGGAGTTTTCCCTCTTTATCTAATACAAACTGTGCTGGCAAAGGCGCTCCCAGTGCTTGTCCTACTTGATAGGTACGAAATACTCGACAGCTAGGATCACTCAATAACGGCATTTTTAAGCCTAAATCTTTCACAACTATTTGACTCTGCCGTTCATCGGTACTAGTAATCATTAAAACTTCGATGCCGCGATTTTTGAATTGTTCGTAGTTTTCATTTAAAGCTTTAATGTGAGGAAAACAAAAGGGACAATATTGTTTTTCAGTAAAGATCCGAGTAAAGGCAATTAACACTGGTTGCTTGCCTTTATAATCAGACAACTTTACTAATGTTCCGTTGGTAATATCTGGCAATTGAAAGTCTGGTGTTCCCACTCCCAATCTGAGTTTATTGCTAGCTGGAACTGGCAAAAAGTTGCGGAAGAATCGCTCATTTAATAAGCCACTAAAATCAGTTGAAGTAAGCATAATAAAATTTTGGATTTTGGATTATCAAAGATTTATTGGATAAGCTTTTGGGTGCTTCATAAGTCACAACCTTTGTGAAAGCTGATATCTTTTTAACGTTGATTATGTAAATATCATTTTATGAAAAAACCACAGATAAATACGGAGGTTGACATTGTTTAATGTTTATCTCTGTCTATCTGTGGTTTTCATTGATTTTGCTCTCAACTCCAACAGGATGGATTAGAGTTTGCTAGCTAGAGAAATTTAGACAGCAGAGAAGTAAACTTTAGACTTCACTGGATCAGGGTTCATTGTCTTATCACCAGGTTGCCAACCAGCTGGGCAAACTTCATCGGGGTGAGACTGAACATACTGAATTGCTTGTAATGTCCGCAGGGTTTCATCAACGCTGCGACCAAAAGCTAGATTGTTAATGGTAGCGTGCTGTATGATACCATCTTTATCGATGATGAACAGACCACGCAAGGCAATGCCAGCTGCTGGGTCAAGAACGTTGTAAGCGGCGCTAATCTCTTTCTTGATGTCGGAGACTAGAGGATAATTTAGGTCGCCGACGCCACCAGACTTACGATCAGTTTGAATCCAAGCGAGGTGGGAGAATTCACTGTCAACGGAAGCCCCAAGGACTTCTGTATTGATTTTCTTGAATTCTTCGTAGCGATCGCTAAATGCTGTGATTTCAGTGGGACAAACAAAGGTAAAGTCTAGTGGGTAGAAAAACAGGACGACATACTTACCGCGATAATCGGAAAGTTTGATTGTCTTAAATTCCTGATCTACCACAGCCGTTGCTGTGAAATCGGGAGCTTGCTGACCAACGCGGAGGCTTCCTTCGGTTCCGTAAGTAAGGGACATTAACCTAATTCTCCTTTATCGGTTTAGTAGCGTTGAAATTTGGGTTAAGTAAACTCACCCATCCACGCTCTCACAGTTTAATTACGATCTGTTACGACTATATCATACTCATAACGATTTTGAGTAGCAAATGTCTGATTTAGATACAAGAGAATGGTTGCTCACCAATGGCTTGGGAAGTTTTGCCAGTGGTACAGTTTCTGGTGTCCGCACCCGCACTTATCATGGTTGGCTGTTTGCCGCTACAAATCCACCCTCTGGGCGGACTCTGTTGTTTTCGCACCTAGAAGCTAGCTTAGAAGTCTTAGGGAAAGTTGTAGCACTGGGGACAAATTTTTGGGGTAACGGTCAGATTGAGCCGACAGGCTACAAACTGCTACGCTGCTTTGATATTAACCCAGTTCCAAAATGGACTTGGGGACAAGATAACTGGCAGTTAACCAGACAATTGTTGATGCCCTATGGCTTGGTGGGGACTGGGGACTGGGGAAGAAGCAGGGGAGCAGGGAGCAGAGAGCAGGGTGAAAATTTCTCTCCTCAACACCCCGCACCCCGCCCTTCTAATGCTCAATGCCCAATGCCCAATGCCGCCCATGCCCAATTTTGCCATAGGACTTTAATTCAGTATCGTTACGATGGAACTGAAACAGCGATTTTACGGTTGCGACTGTTGATAGCAGAACGTGACTTTCACCACCAGCAGACTGCTAGTGAAGAATTAAAGTTTTCACAATTGCTAGGGCAACAGCAAATCTGTCTACAAGCAATCAATTCTGGGCGCTTCGGTATACCTTGGCACTTGCGCTGGACACAAGGAAATTATCAACCAGATGCCGTTTGGTATTGGCATTATGGATTGTCTGAGGAGACGAAACGGGGATTAGGCGACAAGGAAGACCTTTATAGTCCTGGTTACTTGATAGTCATACTTCAACCAGGAGATGCTGTGACTCTAGAGGCACGAGTAGGTTTTCCTGACTCGGGGTCAGGCGTTCTCACCCCCAAAACCTTTGCAGAAGCTGTAGAGGCAGAACAAGAACGGCTCTCACAGATTTTTGGATGGAGTGAGGGAGGGACTGGGGTAAAGTTTTCCAGTACTCAATCCCCAATCCCTAATCCCCAGTCCCCAGTCCCCAATACCCACTCCCCAATCTGGCAAAAACTACTCAAAGCAAGCGATCAGTTTATCGTCTATCGAGCCTCAATTGCAGGCCCCACAGTCATTACTGGTTATCACTGGTTTAATGACTGGGGACGCAACACATTAATCTCCTTACCGGGGTTAGCACTAGTTCCCCAGCGCTTTGATTTGGCAAAAGGAGTATTGCGGACTTTTGGGCATTATTGTCGCCAGGGTTTGATTCCTAATGTATTTCCTGATATCAATGGTGAACCAATTTATAACAGTATCGATGCGGCGTTGTGGTGGGTTGAAACTTTAGGACTTTATTTAGAAGCTACCCAAGACTGGGAATTTTTGGCAGAGCAATTCCCCGTAGTGCAGCAAATCTACAAAGCATTTGTTGGTGGTACACATTTTCATATTCAAGTTGATGCTACTGATGGGCTAATTAGTTGGGATGCTCGTGGTGTAGCCCTCACTTGGATGGATGTGGTAATTGATTCACACCCCGTCACTCACCGTCACGGGAAGCCAGTGGAAATCAATGCGCTGTGGTATTCTGCTTTATGTTGGTTGGGTCAGTGGGCAGAGCGCTTGAGCCAACTTGATTTTGGTGAGCCAGTGCGTCTCACCAAGCAAGCACAGCGTTATGCTCAACAAGCGCAACACGTGAAAACCTCGCTGCAAAAGTTCTGGAATCCTCAGTTGGGCTATTTGTACGATACTATTGAGCCGGACGATCGCCGGAATTTTCAAGTTCGTCCCAATGCCGTTTTGGCGCTGTCACTGCACCATTGTGGGTTTTCTGAACAGCAAGGGTGTCAGATATTAGATTTGGCAACTACCAGCTTGCTTACTCCCTATGGTCTTCGCAGTCTTGATCCAGGAGATCCAGAATACAAAGGGAAATATGAGGGCAACCAAGAGCAACGCGATCGCGCTTATCATCAAGGCACTGTTTGGGCTTGGCTAATTGGGCCATATATTCGGGCTTGGCAACGTTTTTACCCACAACAATCACTGCCTTTTGATTGGCAACCTCTACTAGATCACTTCCTATTGGACGCTTGTCTTGGTTCTATTTCTGAGATTTTTGATGGAGATGTACCTCATACACCCAGAGGTGCGATCGCTCAAGCTTGGTCAGTTGCCGAAGTAATCCGTCACATTAAATAATGCTAGGTTCTGAGTGCTGACTATGAAAAATAGCTATAGTTCACCACTCACTACTTGTAAATTTTTAAGTGGCTCAGGTCGGAGTTGAACCAACGACCCCAGGCTTATGAGTCCCAAAATAAAGCCAACTATATCAAGAGCTTCAGCTCCAGGTATCTTATTTCATAGTCAGGTAATAGTCAACACTTGTTTTATAATCTTATCATATTGAGTGATTATTGACACTAAAGTTTTCACTGACTAAGCTTGATACAGCTTGTAAGTAATAAACAGCTATTAGGTCTATTGTGGCTAAGTTCACGCCCCTGCCAATAGAAGAGGGGTGTTGTGGTATCTCAGGAAACCTCAGCAACAGATTTGCTTGGGCAAATTACTAAAATTAACCATTCTCAGGTTTTTGTCTTTGGTGGGCTATAAAGGGTCAATTATATTTCTATAAATACATGACTAAAACAAAACAGCTACTAATTACGGTAGGCTTACTTATTCCTTTATTTATGATTATGAACCAAGTAGCTGATAACTCAAAAAATCAAATAAAAAGTAACCTCAACCTCTGCGAACTAAAAGCAGGGGAAAGGGGCTTTGCTAAAGGTCAAGTTACCTCAGTCAATAAAGGGGACTGGGGTAATAAAATAGTGACTATTGGAGAAGGAACTGAGGGGTGTAGATTAAATATAAAAACCAACCCAAATCAAAACTTCCTCCTTCAGCAAGTAGGCAATAGAGTTAAAGTACTAGTAAAAATGGATACAGAGTACTTTGCTAGCGCAATTGGTGATACTGCCAAAGAAGATATAGAAGTTATAGATGCAGATGGAAATGCAGTACCTATAGAAAGTATTGAGCAGACCATGAGTCTCAATATACTAACCAAACTCAAAAAGTATGAAGAGGCAACATTAAATGTAGCTTATGAAAACACCAGCTATAGGTTTAAAAAAGAAATACTAAATCAGCTTGAGCCCAAAAAACCTTACAAATGGTACTACCAAACCAGTATGTCAGGCTTAAGAATAGTTAACCGTGTTGAGCCAGTAAAGTAAAGGAGTTTTCTAAAATGGAACTTATTATAGGTATCTTATTAGGTTCCATTTTAGGAATCCTACTTAACTTCATACCAGGATTTAACATTGGATTTGCCTTAATGTCAGCTTCTATAATCCCTGACGCTAGATTTGCAATTGGATTAATAATAGGGGTTGATGTAGTTACATCTAGCTTCAAACACCTATCATTACTACATGCTAAGCATAGAGAAGATTTAGATGAGAATATAACCAATGCAGAAAACAAACAAAACTTATGTATTGAATCTGCGTATCAATACTTCTTTATTAAAATCCTGTTTGGGTTGGCTGCTTGTGGGATGGTGTTCTTCTATGGTAACTCTATCTTTGACATAGGTAGTAAAACAATCGCAATGTTAGGTTTTGGAGGAGCTATCATCCTATGGGGAAGCTTAATTCAGTTATCTAAATACAAATGGGTAGCTGCAATAGCTTTCTTAACCTACTGTAGCTTCAGTTGGATTGCTAAAGATTTAGGTATCCAGCAGTCAATGTTTGTAATTGCATCAAGTTTGTTCTCAGCTAACTTAATTAATACATTCAGATACAAACCTGAAAAAATTCAGTTAAGCAATGAAATCTACCATACTAAAGGCACTTGGAATAATATAATTGAGGGTAGTATAGCGGGAATAGCTTCAGCTTTCTTATGGGGTTTACCTACCAATGCTGTCTGTAGATTGTTTGAAGACAACGACGCAACGGAACTCAAAGTAGCTAGACACGCTGTAGCTGATGCAGTTGCCTCTATTGGAGGTATAACTATCCTACTAACTACTGGTGGGGCTAAAAGTGCAGCAGCCTCAAGTGCAGCAGCTTTTAATGAAAGCTTCCACCATACTGAAGTAGTAGTCATTTTGTTTATAATAGTAATTCTAACTGGAGTAATAGCTCACAATTGGGATACTATTATGACCGTCTACTCAGCCATTCATAACAAAATACCACATCTACTATCTAGAATTATAGTTATCTTTACTGTAGCTGCTTTAGTAATAATGTCAAATGGGTTATTTCCGGTAACATGCCTTATCTGTTTTATGATAAATAAGTTGACTAAAGTAGCGGAAACACCTAGAGAATTAAGTTTAAGTTCTCTAGTTTTTGTACCAATTATAGGTCTAGGAATATTTTAGTAATATCAATTAAGCTAAACTCTATCCAGGTAGCTTTCCATAAGGGATAATAACACAATCTGTAGCTGATTTACCAAGAAGTCAGATTTACCCTATTCACCTAAAGTAAACAATAAATTTGACTCCAGAAGCCTTAATAGGCAAGCTGTTTAAGCTTTGTAATTAGTTCTATAAATTGTATTAGCTTAATTATTATGCAAGTTTATGCAAGTTAAGTCAAGACAACTTTATTAAGAAACGTAAAATGACAGCTTTAATATATTCAGGCATCAATAGAAAGGAAATTGAGATTAGATAGACTAGTAAACTAAGCAGCTCTCAACATTGAAGACTCAGTTACTTCCTGTTCCTCTTCACCCCACAAATCATCACCGTAAATATTGGCACTTCTTCTCCTCTTCCAAGCATAAGCAGCCAAAGCTAAAGCCATCACACAGTCAGTAGCCAGTCCTTTATCATCCAATTTATAAAACCTTAGTTCAGTCTTGAGTTGCTTTAACCTGTCCTGCTCATCATAAGGAATTATCAGTTTACCTTTCTCCACCGCACCAGCTAAATTAGACAGCATTAAAGTTTTGTGATTATGCTTTTGATTTTTACCAGGTTTCTTAGTGGAATTAATTGGTATACATTTCTCAGCTAAATCAACAGGTAATTCTTTCTCCAATGATTCCTTCAAATATTGTCCAGCCAATGCAGTAGAATCATAATAAAGTTCACCAGGGAATTGATTTAACCTACGCCTAATCCTCTCTAGCACCCCATTCTGATCAAACAGAGGAGTTTTGCTAATCCTTTCAAAAGCAGCAATTCTAAGTTCCCTGTCAATAAATTGAAGTGTGATCAAAACTGTAGAGTCACCATTAGTAGAACCAGCTACATCACAACCAGTAAAGAACTGTGAACCTGGGCCACCTTTAGGTAAATATGGAAACTCCAAACTAGCACCATGTTCAGGTAAACAATGTCCTGTAACTGGGTCATCATAAGGGAAGAAACAAATATGCTTTTCACCCTTTTCAATAGCTTTATCTAGATAGTTACCAGCAAAGAAAGTAGCACCATAATTAGCAAATTTACCATAGACTTCTTCTCTGACTTGAGCTTGAGTCATGTTCACCATGTTTGACCTGATGGTTTCTTCAGGGTTAACAGGATTATCAAACTGACTGAACTCAGCAATGACTACAGATTTATCTTGTTTAAGTCTCCTTTCCTTAAACTCATTCCACATTTTCCTAAAGTAAATAGCACCCTGTCCAGCAGTGTCACCTTCACCTTGGGGAGTAGAAATAAAGTATTTACGTCCACTAACTTCAGTACCCCTGACATTTAATATCTTCATTCTCAAATGTTCTAGGGCATACTCAGAAGCAGACTCATCTAATGTAGCTACATCTAAATAGAAACCTAAAATAAATCTACCTTTCTGAACAGTAGCTTGAAACCAAATAATACTATTAAAACAAGTTTCTATAAAAGGTTGTTGTCCATCAGAAATGTGTTTAATAAAACCTATGCTGGTCAAGAAAGGGCTATCATTAACTAGGTTGATAATTTCATCCTTGACTAACTTTGCTTGCTTCAGAGAGGGCGCACAGTTAATAGATTGAAACCTTTTACTATAGTCACCATAGAAAACAGAAGTGCTAGGTCTTTTCCTATAGAATAAAAACCATAAGTGCATAAGGGCAGTAACAAAGGTTTTACCACTTCTAGACCCTGCTTTTAATACCCCTTCCTGAGCATTTACAGCTTGCCTTAGCCATTGTCTCTGTTTAGGATGTCCTTTGACTATTGCACCTGTTTCAGGGTGTATCCTTTCAACTTCATTTAAGTAATGGTTTACCTTCTCACCAAGGAAATACTTAACAAATAAAACAGGGTCATTAGCACCAGCAATAAATTGATATCTCAATGTATCTGACTTAAGGATGCCCTCTAAATCAGAAGGGATAGAGTTAAAATCCATTAGTCATCATCTCCTAACTCATACTCAATTTCTACATCTGCTGGTTTAAGAGCAAATAATTCATCAACTTTAGTTTCAGGATTAGATGTCAGGTATGCTTTAACTAAATCTTGGATTAATTCTTTGGGATCTACACTTAACTGTTCATACAAAGCCTTGAGTGTAAGTTCATTTTCATTCTTATCTCTGAGGTCTTTTCTAGTTTTTAAGGTAGCATTAATCTGAGCTTGATGAATCTGAATCACTTTAGATAAATCAGTGATAGCTTTACTCAGACCATTTATATTATTGGCAGCTACCTCTGCTTCTCTAGCAGAAGAATCAGTTACAGAAGCAGTCAATTGTACTGCTGTATTATACCTTTCTATTAACTCTGATTGATGGTCAATCAGCCTACCAATCATGGCATCAGACAGCATAATGCTATTGTCTAACAAAGTTTCTTTACTGTAATCAGTAGCTAATAACTCCTTTCTTTCCTTGGCAGATAATGATTTAATTGCTCTCATATTTTCTTGTTTAACTAATTTAGAATGTAGACCATGTGTGATTCTAGCTTTAGCTGCTTTACCTCCATGTGCTGCACAACATTTGTAGCCAAGCATTATGTTGTTTTTACACTGATTACCATCTTTTTTTATATAAGAACACCTAACTGGTAAAGGTCTTTTACCTGATAGATATCTATGTTTATATACTGCACTTTCTTTATATGAAGACAAAAAATACCCTCCAACTACTTACATAATTAAAGGATATCATATTGAGATTTAACATAAATAGGACAATTACACCTTTAACTCTTACTTATTATTATTTTAATTTCTTTAACATCTATCTCTATCTCGTTTAACTTATCAATTATCCTGGCATGGTCTGTACTAGTATCTTTTTCTAGCACTATAAGGTTTTTTTTAATCTCTTCAGAGTTAGAGTTAATTGCTTTAATAAAAGTTTCTTGAGTAGATAAATAGGATTCTAGTTTGGGTAGTATTTTGGTAGTAAAGAACTGAGAAAACTTACTAGCAATAATAGCTACTCCTGCACTTACTGCTACTAGAGTTATAAGAACAGATAGTGAATTACTTGTAACAGAGTCTTTGGCTATTTCATAAGCATCCTGTTGAGCTTGGTGTTGAATACTAGTAGTCATAATTTTATTAACTAGCTGTTTTAAAGAACATAATAGGGTGAACTCCTGTAATTTCAGTCAAATCATTTATTACAGCAGTTGTAGGTAGAGTAGCGTTAGTGTAAGTTAAATCATTCCTATAACCATAAACAATATTACTAGTAGCAATACCAAAGGTAGAACTTCCCACATAATAGCTAACAGCAGGATACCCAGTTTCAGAACTAAAACTACCAGTACCACTAGTTTGATTTAAAGCTTTCCAATACCAACCAGGGGTTAGAGTAGTTGTAGTATCAAAGCCTTTATCTCCAATACCAGATAAAGTAATTTCAGCGCTACTAGCTATTAAAGTTTGAGGTAAGAATGTACTGGGGTTGTTAGAATAAATACCAAATCTGAATAATGCTGTAGCAGTAGAAACAGTTTGGTTAAAAGAAAACCTAACTATGTTTACTGGTCTAAAAATTTGAAAAGGATAATAGCTTACTGTGTTAGTTGTGGAGGTATTTGCAGAGGCAGTAAAAGCATCAAATAAAATAGTATCTGTATACCATTTATTTGGTAAATAACCTGGGTGTAAGTTAGCTTCAGTAAGCAGTTGTTCAGTATTATTTAACTTAATAATATTTGAACCACTTCTATTTAAAGTAGGGCCACCTTTACCTATTTTAAATGAATCAATTGTTGTACCTTTTAAATCAAAATAAGAAGCCATATATTTTATTATCTTTATTTATAAAAAGTCATTAGGGTAACCTTTAATTACCCTAATGTTAATATTACTCAATAGCTAAATTGTTAAGCAGGGTTGCTGTAATAAACTAGGACTCTAGCGGCTCCAGCAGTAGAACTAGATGCAGCATAAGTAATGATTAAAGATTCAGCAGAACCACTAGCAGTTTCACCAGGGGTAGAAACATAGATATCTTTAGCTGCACCATACAAATCAATAAGGTTACTACCAGCATATTTAGATGTAGTACCTGAAATTCCTACAGTCATAGTAGCTGTACCAGTTACCCAAGGGGTATCAATTATAACTTCAACTTTATGTACTACTGCGTTAGCTGGTAAGGTGAACATAGCTACACTAGAAGCGCTGTTGAAAGCTAGTGAAGTCGTATCAATCAGTACCCCATTAGAAGTACCTCCACTTACCGTAGTCCAGCTTGTAACACCTGAACCATTGGTAGTAAGTACTTGGGAAGGTGAACCTGCGCTGGTAGGTAGAGTTAAAGTATAGTCAGCAGTTTGTCCACTGGTAGGTCTAGCTAGAGTAATTTTCCAGTCTGCACCTGAACCAGCAGCATCTGAGTTAATTACTAAACCTGTATCAGAAGTAGCTTCTAAACTGAGAGCAGTTACCTTTTTAAATGCGGTATCTGCACTATCTTTAACTTCTAGGTCACCTGCATTGTTCTTTAGTCTTACACCTGCTTTTTCAATTTGAATAGAGGGTAAAGAAGTTCCTTTTAAATCAATAATTTGAGCCATAATATTTCTTTATTTATTTTACTATTTACTTTCAATTAAGATGTAACCATTACCTTGAGTTGCTCCAGCACCAGCAGTTAAATATAAATTAATTGGGGTGGCTGAAGTGTATTTATAAGTAGGGTTAGTAGCATACTCTCCTACTTCACTAAGATAAATCTGGGTATTGTTAGCCAATCTATCATTTACTGTTGAATCTCCTATTGAAATAGAAGGATTTGTTCCATTAAAAGGAGTTAAGATTACGACGGTTACAGTTAATATAATTTCATTTGTACCTGTAGTATAAATTAATCTACTTGAAACATCTGAGTAAGAAAAATAGATATCTTTATCTACTGTGCTACCTATATCAGCAGCTCCTTGGGCTAATACATCCCATTCTGTGCTTTCAGTGGAAGGCTCTTGAGTGGTGGTATCAGTAGCTCTATAGCTGGAGCCTTCATGGAAGACTGCTTGATTCTTATAATAAGTTTTAGTAGAAGACCAAACCCCTGCCCAGATAACAGAGATACCATTAACTATTAAAGGGTGAGGTGGTTTGTGAGGTTTATTTGGAGTTAATTCTAATGCCATAAATATATGTTAACCTGCTAATTCCATAAGAGTTAAAGAACATAAAGCTGACTGTGCTAATTGAAAGTTAATACCTTGCAATTGAATTTGAACTGTATAGCTTCTAGTAGTAGTACTAGCTGAGTTTACTCTTAAGTTTATAGCTACAGCTTCAGGATAAGCATCTGATCTTCTACCTACATTTAAAGCTTGAATTAAGTTAGAGCTAGCATCACTAGCAGAAACTCTAACATTAAAATAATTACTTGAATTTGTAGTAGTTTTAACGCAATTAATGTTACCCATAATTTGAATAACAGAACTTGCACTAATAGGAGTTATTTCTAAGGTTAAGTTAGTACTAAACCAAGTATTACTAGGGCTACCTCCTACTCCTAAATTACTATTAAAAGCAACAGTTTGAATGTGTTTAGTCTGTAAAACTATACTAGACCCCCCTCCAGAAGGGGTAGCAGGTTCATATCTACTATTAGCAGAACTATAGACTAATACTTGACCATCAGTAGGCGTAGTAGTGTGAACATCTACACCTTGTAATTTATTAGCATTCCACTGTGCAGTAGAGTTCCCAACTTGAGACGGAGTAACAGAGTGAGGGTTAGATGTATTGCTAACGTGATTAGATAAGTTAGTTGTTACAGCTAAATTAGTTTCATTAATATCAATATCTATTTCAGAGTTACTAGTATCGTTAGTAATAGTTACTTTATTTGAGCCACTATTAATCTTTTTAAATTCTAAGTTAACTCCACTCTTTTGTTTAAATATTCCAACTCCATCAGTACCAACATTAGAAGCAGTATTAGCTTCACCTTCTCCACCTCCACCACCTCCTCCTGCTATGTCATCTACATATTCTAAAGTGTTAGAAGTACTATTAAACTTAAGGATTTTACCATTAGCTTTGTTAGTATCATCTACTTCAACACCTTTAATCTTATTAGCATTCCATTGTGCAGTATCTTTACCCACTTGAGTAGGTGTTACAGAGTGTGGATTAGAGGTATTAGTAGTGTGATTAGTTAAGTCAGTTGAAGTAGCTAAACCAAGACTAGAAGTAGGTTGATTATCCCATGTAGAAGTGATTGAATCATAGATTAATATGTCACCTGCATTGGGGCTAGAAAGCTCTACATCAGTCAAATCAATTAAGCCAATAGGATTAGATTCTGAGCTAGCTGACTGGGCTATTAACTCCCAATCTATAGCTTCAATTGATGGTGTTTCAGTAGTAGTCTTATTGGCTCTATAGCTAGAACCATTATAGAAAACTCCTTGATTCTTTCTATATACTTTACTATTAGACCAATTCCCAGCCCATAGAACTGAGATTCCTGTACAAGACATTAGCTTAAAGCCTCCGCATCAATGTAGATTTCAGTGTTAGGCTCCATACCAGTTATTTCAATTCTGTAAGCTGTGGTATTGGTTAATGAATATCTCTTAATAATATTGTTATCTGTAACTGGGTCGCCTATTGTTTCATAGGATAAACCTATTAATGCTTTGAAAGTGTAGGTAATATTTGCAGATGCAGTTATTTCTATGTTTATCTCTTTATAATTAGAATTATCAATAGTCTGACCAATGTAAGTCTGAGCTTGGATAAGCGTTGGAATACCAAAGTCTGTGTTGTCTAATTTTTTAGAGAACATAGGCACAGTGTCTTCCATCTCTACCCCATAGTCAACTAAGTAGCTGTAGGTAAATTGACCTGCTGATGTCCATATACCATTGGTAGCTGGCTTTTCCCTTAAGGCTTCTTTATCTTCTAACTTGTACTTTCTATCAATTTCTTTTAACTCAATAGCTGTAAGTCTTTTCTGGTCTTGTAGAGTGATTTCTTTATCTTCTTCTCTGGCGATCTCAGCTAACTTAGCATTCTTTTCAGCTTCAATAATTGCTAATTTTTCTTCTAAAGTATCTTTACAACAAGTAGTAGAAGCCCCATTGCCTATAGCTTCTATTACATCACGTTGAGTCCAGAATTGAGCAGCAGTTAATGTAGCTAACTTATGAATTGTAATATAGGCTCTTAAGTGTAGAAAATAATCTGTTTGAGCTTTTTCAATTAACTCTCTATCTCTAGTAATAGATGTACCAGAACTAGAATCAAACTTAACTACTGGGTCATTTACATAATAATATTTGACTCCAAAGCCTATTAGATTCCAAGCATCAATAACGCTAGCTTCTATAGAAGTAATCACATTACTAGATATGGTGGTTTGTATATCTTCTAATCCTTTTGCTTGAAGGTCAGATATAACAAATAAGGTTAATAAGTTTGCTCTATTAATATCGACAATACTAGTGCTTGTATCATTAAGAGAGGTTCTTATATAGTTATTAAAAAAATCATTCCAAGTAATTGATACTGGCATATTTTTATTAAATTAATCTATTAGGGAATCTTTTAACATAATTAATAATAGTGTTTTTATCTAACCCATTTAAAAAAGTGGTAGGAGTGTAGTTACTATAAGTAAGACTTGAAGAAAGCACTACTACATCTGTATTGTTATTAAAGCTTGGATTGTTTTTAAAGCGTTGCTCTATGCTTACAGTAATTAAACCTGACTCATTCCTTAAATGATATAAAAGTGTACCGCTATATACTTTAGATGTACCTATATGAAAGAAATAACTAACACCAAAAGGGCTTTGTCTTAACCTACCCCATATATTGTCTGGAAAGTTATTTGGATACCATAGATTAGTTTCTATATGGGTTACCAAATATTCATCATCAAGAAAGTCTACATAATCAAAATTACCTAAATCAACTGTAGCGTTACTTAATGACGCTACTTCAGCTATATATCCTGGTATAAAATATGCTGGGTAATCAGTTGCGCCCAAGGTACAGCTTGCATTATCAACATTTATTATTACAGTACCTTGGGATTGTAAACTAGAGCTAAATGATGTGGTTAATGCAGGGACATATACTAAACCAGAAAACTGATTTATTATTGAACTTCTTACTATATCTCTTTCTAAAGCTTTGTACCTTTCTAAATCTGCAAACATAATATTTTATAGGAGGGAATTAACCCTCCAATTTAATTAAAGGTTACTAGGAATAGAGTAACTAGTAGCACTTAATTGTAGAACTGCTACAGCACCTCTATGGTTAGCTGCATAACCCCAACCATCACTCATGATCGTGTTCTCTAAAGCAAAGCTAGATTTAATATCAGTTTGTAATCCAGCTAAACTAGCAACAGTAGGAATTCTGCTGAGGAAAGGTGTTTTGTTAGCCCCACCATCAACACCCACACAGATTGCATAACCTACAGGAACTATAGGTGTTTTGATAATAGGAGTATTGCTAATAAAACCCACCAAACCTTCCCAAGGTGATAGCTGTCTCATTCTGTCATTAGAAGCTCCACCAGTAGCAATTTCAAGGTTGCGTCCAATTTGGTTTTCTGCTGGTACAAACCCACTCAAAGCTTCCAAAGAATATTCATAATCACAAATCCAGATTTCTAATTGCTTGTAACCATGATGCCTGACTTTATCAATTAGCTTTGTGCGTATCTCAGCTACAGTGGGGGAACCTGCACTAGCAACAGCAGTATAGTGTTGTAAATCCCCAGCTTGGAAAGTATATCCATTAACAGCAGGGGCAGCAACAGAACTATCACTATTGTAGAAAGGAATACTGGTAGTTTGATATTTGTTAATAGAGTCAATTATTACTCTGTTAGTATTAGTGAAAATGGTTTGACGTAATGCACTAAACCTAGCTTTTTGAAAAGAAGTTAATTTAGCTTGTACATAACCAGCTAACTCATCTCCAGTCATCAGTTTTACTGCTCTAGAAGAAAGAGTTAATGCAGTCATAAACTCTTCATAAGGAATTTCTTGAGTGTAATCCCAAACAGTAGAGCGAGAGCTAGGTCTAGCTGACTCAGTTAAACTTTCAAGAGTTTCCCCATCATAATATTTGACAACTTTCTGAGGGGTATTAATTGCTTCTACTAGTGGTTCAAAGAACCTGGAGTTCATGTCACCATAGAACAACATATCCTGGTCTAATTCTCTCAAGATAGATACAACAGATTGATTATCAACTGTTACTAAATCAGCATCATTAGAGCTAAGTTCACCAAAAAAAGTAGTGTTGTAAGTCATATATTTTTAAATAATTAATTATTTGAATTAAACAGAAATTTTAACTTTATTAGCAGTTAGAGCAATCCCAACTTTCTTAGTTCCTGTACCTGCAACAATCCCAGCAGCACCAGCGAATACAGCAGCGCCAGGTGTAAGAGCTAATGAAGTGCCTTTGTTCTCAATAATGCAGTCATTATCTACTGCTAAAGTTGTACCTGCCTTGCGAGAGTATCTAGCCACTCCTATAGGCTCAAGAGAAGCAGTACATAGGATTGCTTGACCTGAACTATTAACAGCTACTACTGCACCTTCAGGAATGTCTACTGCACACACTAAGTTAACAATAGAACCATCCAAATGAGATGAGTTAATAAATCTATAAAGGACTGTGTTGTAAGCTACGTTTTGCATAATTTTAATTGTTAGTAATTTATATTTACTTGTGTTTATTTAATAACCACGCCAAGCTTTCACTTTGCGATCTTCTTCAGTAGAAGTCTTGTTAACAGATACTCCAGGTTTTGTAACCACAGAGTTACCATTAGTATTGGGTTTTTTTGCTAAAACAGCCTGTAAAGCAGTCTGTATTTTAGGAACTAAATTTTCTCTTAATTCTGCTTCCAAAGCTTGCTGTTTAGCTAACAAATCTGCAACTACTTCTTCCTGAGAAGAACCTGTTGGTTTTATCCCTAGAAGTTTAACCATTCTTTGAAAGTCAGGTTTAGTTTGAGCTAAGGCAGCCTCATAATCAATCTCAGGAGTGGGAGGTGTAATGGAAGTTTCTAAACCTAAATCCAATTCTTGTGTTTGCTCATCCATATTTAAACTTTTTGTAGTAGTTGCGGTATTTCATTTAGAGGAATATTAATTAAGAAGTTTGGGTCATTTTCATAGTAGATGGCATCTAACTGTGCTAATACCCTAAAGGTGCCATCTTTCCATACTGTTATGTAAAACTCATCATCCTCAAGGGAAACTTTTCTCATATTAGTTAATTACGCTATCTTCAAATAAATTATTACTATCTGCATTAGCTTTATCCTTAGAGTCAGTCAAAGCAGCAGAATACTGAATATTCAATCCCTTCTCTGCATCTAACTGTTCTAGCTCTTTTAATGCTTCCTCTTCAGTTAAACCTTCAACTTCAACTAGGTATCTCTTTCTAGAAATTAGTTTATTTACAACAGCTTCAATTTGCAGTTTCTTATCCTGTAAATCTTTAGGCATCATGTCAGGTAATTCCACTCTAAAAGGAATGTCAACACCGGACTCTGCAAAGATATTCTTAATAGATGAAATTAAATAGTTAGCTCTACTTAATGTAGCCCTCTGTAGTGGTTCATAAAGGACACTGAGAGAAGATGAACTAGAAGCTGATCTAGCATTCTGTAGCTCAAGAAGCATTACCCCAGTTAGAGAATAAATGTCTTGTAAAATAATTAATCTTTGTCTTTCAAGATAAGGTGAGTCTACTGGTTGTAAGTAACCAATATGAGGAGTTATACCAAGTTCAGCAGCAGCATTACTGATAGGAAGATGAAGAATACTAGCCCCATGATCAGTGAATGCTGTTTGGAAAGCTGCACTACCTGTAGGTGAGTCTACACTTTCAAGTTGACTTGCATTAGTCCGACCAATAATAGCTGGTGCAGAAGTTCCAATTGTGTAAATTTGAGGCTTATGATGTTTACCATTTAAATTAATTCTTGACCTGACTTCACCATATTCAAGCTGAAGATTAATCAATCTTTCAATAGCAGATATAGCTTGTCTCCCATCCAATGAATTCACTAATCTAACTATGGGAATGTGATCACCCATCTCTAGAGGTTCATTACTTCCTACTTTGATAAAGTATTTATATTCAGGTAGGTTGAATAAATCTAGAGTAGTCTGGTTCTCTGCGGAGAGACTCAGATAATGTTCTACTTTTACCTTTTTGTAAGTGTTACCATCTGGGTCATAAGTTTCTCTGTTCTCCTTTAAGTAAACAACTTTTAAAGGGTCAAGAGGGTCAACCTTTATGTCATCAATGTCTACTGTCTTAATATGACGTAATTTGCCATCAGAAACCTCAATATAAGCCTCTCCAAAAATGGGGACATCATTGTAAACATCATGGAGTAAACTATAAAGCTTTAGCTGTTCTAATTGTAAATTTAATTGTTCTTGCTGTTCTGGATTTATAGCTAAAAGTTTTATTTTCTTTTGATAGCCATCACCCAGTAAAAATGCTTTAATTTGCTCTACAACTAGCTGAATTAATTTAATAGGTAACTCTCTATTGCCAGAAGGGTTTATCCCTAAATAGGCATCTAGTAGTTCTGATTTTGTAGCCATCTAAAATAACAGTTTACTTATACTTATTATATACATTAAATAAAATGATAAAAAGTGGGATGAATGATAAATATGAATTACTTTTAGTCAGACTAAAAGTATTTTTGTAATTAGATAACTGAGTTGTTTAATATATATGTATCTCTAGGGGTAGCTAGGGGCAGGTGACTTATGGCGGCAGGGTTGATTAAACTTTTATTAATTAACTGTATTAATGTTTAATGATAGGGGGTATACTATCCCTTTTTTATTATCATGTTAATGCCCTTAACATCAGCGCAACAAGATTGTGTAAGAACCTATTCTGCTTCTTAGGAAGATTGTGTGTCGGTTCAATTCTGCTTGGTGAATGAAGTTAGTTATCTAACTTACTTATAGCTTTGCTACTCCAGAGGTGCTAGTCACAGGAGTTAAGGTAAAGATATAAGTTCTCTATATGCAATATTCCAGAGGTGTTTTAACACAGGAGTAAAGTGTATAGAGACTAGCTGATTGCCTTACTGAAAGCTGTTATTTATGTGAATACTTATTACTGAACGCTTTGGGTTAGTAAGTAATAAGTAGCTCTCTAATAACTAATGGAAAAGCATCTATGTGTATGAGTACGGTGAGCTATGCTTGCCAGAGGTACCATACAACTGTAATAAGACTGGAAGTGAAAACAATGGTTAGTAACTTCCAAAGAGTCTATTACTTTAATAGGTGAGCTTAGTACATTAGTTAGTCCTACCTTTGGTGGGGAGAGTTAGCATAGATGATTAGGCTAGTAGGCAAGGCGAGGGTGTATACTCCCTAAGTTTACTTATAACTATTCTTTATTCTTTTCATTCTATAAGAGACTTTTAGCTTCTCACTTATGCTAACTATTGCTACGCTTAAGCTCTAAGAGATGTCTGGTTTATCTTCTCACTTATGAGTAGAAAACTGCACTTATTAAACCACCTTTAGGTGCAGTCATCTTAACATAGCAATCTTCTTACACACAGCAGAAGATTAGCTTGCTGATATTCAGTAACGGTTTAATTAAGACTATCAATAAGTAGACAGCAGAGTTTAAGTTAACTACACTTCATTAACAGATTAACAAAGCTTTTAAATAAGTTTATTTAGTGGTAGACAGCAAAGTAATACGCTCCATCAACATTAAGGAATAATAAAATGAGTACAACATATTTGCAGCCAGCACTAACAGAAGTCCAATCACAAGAGTTTGCTGAGGGTATGAAGGCTGTAGTTAGGTTTACATTTAAGTTAGCTAGGGTGATAGCTTTATTGTTATTAACTTTGTTTAGTTTAATTAAACAAACTGTAGACAGCAGAAGACAGGTGGCTAAGGTAAGTCAACTAACTGAAGTAGACTTAGTGGAAGTAGTATCGTTAATTACGCACCTGAAAGATAAGGAAAGCTATATTCAGTCTGCTACAACTTTTCAGCCATCTAAACTGAAGTGAACTGAGTTTAGCTGAGTTAATTAAGGTATTAGACTGAAGCGAACTAAGTTAGTTGAATTCAAGTGAGCTGACTTAGTTGATTAACTTAGAAGATGGCTGAGGTAAGAAACCTAAATTCAGATAAGTTATTGCAGTTATCAGAAATTACAGGTTGTAAAGGTTGCCTTACTTGACTGAAGTTATCTTTGAGTTTTTATTAATGGGAAAATGTATTAGTTATCTTCTATTACTGTATATATGTTTATGATTGGCGGCTTGATTAGGTTGCTCAATTACTGCACTTTTAACTATTGGCATTAGTATATTAAGAGATTATAATAGAGGGTATAAGAATACAATTAATCAAAATTTATGAAACTAGATAGGATTACAAGTATCAGATTATTTCAAGGTGATGGTGACAAGCTTCAAACAGTAGCTAAACTTGAGGGGCTTGATAAATCAGATGTTATACGAAGGGCAGTTAAGCTTTATTTAGATGATTATGCTCTTAACCCATTTGCCACTCTAACTAAATAACTAATGAGAGGGGAGTAAACTAAAAACTTCCCTCTAGTATATAAATAACCTAACTTAATTATATTTATATGAAAACTATTAAACTAAATCAACAATACCTCAACTTCAATAATCCTGATACTAGAATTTTAGTAATTGAATCAGGTAAGGGTACAGGTAAAACCAGATGGATGCAAGATAACTTAGCTGATGTTTCTGCTTTATTCTTAAGCCATAGAGTGGCACTAACAAAAGATTTAGCTAATCGTACTAACTCTGCTCACTATTCAGATAATGCTGCTTATCATTCAAAAAGGTTAGTAATCTGTGTTAACTCTCTAATGAATTTAACTAACTCTGATACTCATAAAAATGCCACTATAGTAATTGATGAGGCGACTCAGGTTCTGAGGCATCTAATAGGGGAAACTTGTTCAGGTGATAGACAAGAGATACTGAATACTTTGGCTAATAAAGTTTACAACTGTAAGCAACTAGTCCTACTGGATGCTGATATGAATCAGGAAACATTAGATTACTTTGTTGAGATGTTTAACTATAGAGATGTTCAAGTAAGTCAAGAAGATATTACTTGGGTGACTAATACTTATAAATCCAATGATAGAGTATTTATTGAGTTTCCTAGTTCAGATAGTTTACAAGTTGAGTTACTTAAAGATTTGGCGGCTGGGTTAAATTGTTATGTTGCTTGTGATACCCAAGCTAAAGTAGACCTTATCAGTTCTGTAATAACTAAATCACCCATAGAAATTAAAGGTAAGTTAACTGTACATGGTGGTAACTCAAACCAACTAAAACAAACTGAGTTTATTAATGATGTAAATTTGATACAAAAGAATTATCAAGTTGTGGTAGCTTCTCCAAGTTTATTTACTGGAATGGATATTAACCAACCCCACTTTGATAAAGTGTACTTATTTGCTGATGGCGCTTTTGCTACTGCAACTGATTTACTACAAGCTTCAGCAAGAGTTAGAACTGTAAAAGAAGTTAAGTTCTGGGTTACTACAAGTAAAAGTAGTGAACTTACTGATTGGAAACAGATACTATCTAATAAAGAGAGAGTTGCTTTTGGTACTGGTTGGACTGGTACAGTTAACCAGGCGTTAGCAGAGGCAAGAAATGGAGATGTTTGGGCTTGGGATTTTGATATTGCAACTGGGATATATAAGGTTAAAGACTCTGCTTACATGAAGATGTTTTGTCAACTACAAGCTATACAAAATAAATCCCTTAATGATTTACATTCTTCATTCCTTGAAGCTGCTAATAAGGAAGGTAGAGTTGTATCACATGCGGTAAGTGAGGATGAAGTTAGACAATCAGAAGCTATGAAGCAGGCTAGTAAAGTAATCAAGCAGCAGAATAGAGAATTTAAACATCAAGCTATTCTTAATGCCCCTGTCATTGATTCAGATAGATTATTTATTCTAAAGCTTGACCCATCTCTTTTATCTACGGAGGAAACTAATTCAATTAAGAGATATAAGTTACTTGAAATGGTTGGCGGTTTAGTTGAGTATCTACCTGAGGCAGTTAGACATGAGAGTAAGATGTTTAATGCAGTTAAGTTCCAAAGTTGGTTGAGTAGAAGTTTAGAAGACTTGGCTATTCAAGATGAAAAGGATTTACTAAAGGCTCCTTCTGAACGTAAGTATAGGGTCAAGACGGTTAACTTAATCAGAGAGTTTTTAAACATAGTTAACTATGATGGTTCATTAAAGGGTGAGGAACTAAAAGCTTTCCGCTTAGAGAGAAAAGGGAATCCTCACTTGGCTAACCATAAATGGTTTACTCAGAATGCTGTTGAATTTAAGGAATTACTAGGTGTATCAGTTCCTAAGGATGTAGAAGAGAAACCATTCCAGTTTATTCAAGCAGTCCTAAATACTTTAGGGTTGGCCACTATAGATAAAAGAGTGAGTGTAAGGAAAGGGGATGTCTTAGTTAATAGCTGGTGTGGTGGTGTTTATCCAGATGTAGATGCGGATGAGAAGATTAGAGTTAGAAAATACTATCTTGACTTAAGTTCAGTTGAGATGATGAATAAGATTCTGAAAGCTAAGGAAGAGAACTTTGCTAAAAAAGGAGAGATGGTAGGTTTGCCATTCTAGCAGTATAAGGTTAGTTGAGTGCTGGCCAACCTTTTCTGTTAAAGAAGAAGATAAAAAAGGTTGGCCACTACTTGAGTTATAGAAAGCATAGTTATGAGTAACTCAAGCTAACTTATACTTGATTTACAGTAAGCTTGGGTTACATTTAACATTAGTTATAGTTAATGTTTTCTATAACCTTGGTTTACAGTAAACTCTATAATCTCTATGCCCCCAGAATGAAACCCCCTCTACTACCATATAGTAATCATTAGTAGGGCGATCGCACTGGGGGTGACTTCTATCACATACATAAGCTAAATGATGCTTTAGGGTAGGTAAGTACTTAACCAGGTGTGATTATGCAGGAGCAAAAGAAGGAAGCAATTAATAATTTATTTTACTCCTATGTACTTTTAAAGAAAGTCCTTCTGTTATCTGACAATGGTGAATTATCTAAAGATAATGAAAAACTTAAAGCGACAATTTCAAATATAAATATTGAAATTGGGGAGCTTATTCAAGATATAGGCATATCTGAAGGAGTATCTTTTTTAAATTCTGATCCTAATTCTGTTAATACTTTTGACCCTAAAAAATTAGGGGAGTTTATTCAAGCCAGAATAAATATAGGTTTAGATGACCCGTTATAGATTAACAACCAGTAGCATCCCTATCGATATTCACAAAGCTAGAGCTGATTACAACAAAAGTTAACTGCCTAGTAAAATTTTAGAGTGTAAAGCAAAAATAAGCATTTAGTAAAAGAGGCTAGGCTTCTGACAATAAGCTAACTAACATTACCCTTTTCACAACAAAAAACCTGATGAGTCAACTACAAGATTAGCTAACTCATGAGGTTATTATTTTTATAATTTAGTCTCATTTATCCTCTTCACCTTCTATAATTTCTTCATCAATTTCATCTTCTTCATCATAATCAAAAATATGTTGCCAAATTTTATTACCTTCTCGCTTGATAGTATACCCATTAATACAAATTTCATCTCCATCTTCTAATTCACAAAGTAAATTCAAATATTTTATTAAAGCAGAAAGGTTAACTTGCATAAGGACTCCTTGGTTGATTGATGTTTAAAATATTTCTGGAACTTCAAGTTGTTTGATTACTCCTGAATAATGCTTATAAATTACTTCAGGAGAATTACCCACCATATCAGCAACTTGTTTAACACTAATACCTGCCTCCAAACATAGGGTGATAAAAGTGTGACGACAGTTATATTGAGGTAAATAATATCTAATCAACTTATCATTGACTAAATTAGTTAATACTGGTTTCCATACTCTATTGAGAAAATTATGAGTATTTAGCTCTCTACCATTGCGATTATAGAAAAGTAATTTCTCAGCTTCTTCATACCCAATAGAATTTAAGAGTTCTTTTAGCTGATTATTAATCGGGAATAATCTTATTTGGTGAGTTTTAGTATCCTTCCTCACCCTTACATCAGAGGGTACAGCTTCAGCAAAAGTGATATGTGTTGAGCTAATATGTTTCCATTTCAAAGCTACAGCTTCTTCAGGTCTACAGCCTGAGAGAAATAATAGACGAACATAATTGGCATAATATGAATGAGGCAGTGGTGAATACTTAGGACAATATTTATTGCTAATAAAAGCATCAACAATAATACTTATTTCCTCTCTGTTAAAAGTGAGTATAGTACTATCTTTTCTTTTGGTCTTAATACCTTTAGCTAAATCATGAAAAGAATTAACTTCTATTAACTTAGATAGAACAGCCCAATTACAACAAGCATTCATTTGTTTAAGAGTACGCTTGGCTGTTTCAGCAGAATAAGTACTCAGTAAATGATTCCTTATCATCACTGCTTGATTAGCATCAGTAGTAGGTAATGCTCTGATGCGCTTCTCTATTAATGAGTAGTCACGGACAAGAGTTGATTCCTGTACTTGACCACTTTTAAACTGAGTATACTTTTCCCATAACTCAAGTAGGCTGTATACCTTTTGTTTCTTAGGGGTAGCGGTGTGGCCAGCTTTGTATTTGGCAAGGGTAGGGTCAAAATAACCAGCTAGGATATCTAACTCTATTCGTCGTGCCTGAATCTCAGCAGCAACTTTATTCTCAAGAGTGTCAGTTAGATTCAAAGATAAGTATTTCTGATTGCCATTAAATAAAGCTCTAGGAAATCTTAATCTAAGATAACCTTTAGATACTTCAATACCAACTTTCATGGTAATCCTTTGACTATTTTGGATAGTCATTGGATAGTCAAAGGAGAGTTAAAACAAAGATTCAGCTTCCATGACCACCAATGTACAGAAGCTGAAACCCTTATATAGATTAAATTTTTAAGTGGCTCAGGTCGGAGTTGAACCAACGACCCCAGGCTTATGAGTCCCGTGCTCTAACCAACTGAGCTACTGAGCCAGATTTCATTCAAGTCATTTAATAATATAGCATACAAATTTGCTCAAGACTAGACCCTTTTGCAATTTTATTAGAACTTCCATCCCTGTTGAGGTCATACAAAGCAAAAGAGGGAGGTAAACTCCCTCAACTAACAAGGCAATAATTTAGTTACAGACAGCCAAGATTTACAGGCGATCCGGTAACATAGCGATTGGGTTAACAGCACCCTTGCCTGATTTATGGATTTCAAAGTGGGTGTGTGGCCCAGTACTATGACCAGTGCTACCCATTAAAGCAATTGTTTCTCCTTGATTCACCTGCTGACCTGCTTGCACCAGAATCTTGCTGTTATGAGCATAGCGAGTCGTGCTGCCATCAGGATGGCGGATTTCGACAAGGTTGCCATAACCACCTTTGTTCCAACCAGCTTTTTCTATTGTCCCCTCAGCTGAGGCGACAACTGGCGTACCAGTGGAGTTGGCAACGTCAATTCCTTTGTGCATTCTACCCCAACGCCAGCCATAACCAGAGGTGAGAGTACCCTTTGCTGGCCATGTGTAAGCTATGGTTGAGGAAGATGGAGGAGGTGTGAGTTCGTCAATGGGTCTGGGCAGATATTGATCCACTGCTGCCAAAGGCGGTAGTATCTGTGGAGAAACGGTGGTTCCCCGCATCTTTCCTAAGGAGTCAGAGGAATTTACTCTTCCAACAGGCGTTGCGACTCTTGTTGGAGATGGAGTGCGAGAGGGAGTCCACTGGCTAGCAGAACCTAGATTAGGCAAGAACTCTGGGTTTACTGCCTCGTTAGGGCGTACAGTAGTACGGAATTGGGTCTTAATTGGTTGAGCGCTATAGTTAGCCCGAATCGGTGTTGGAACTGGAATTGGTATCGCTACACTATTCGGTCGAGGAGCAGAGTTCGGTATGGGGAAATTATTGGGGGTAGAAATAGGAGTGAGCATCGCAGCATTATTAGTTTCGGTAGCTGCTGCTGGCACAACTAAGTTTCCAGACTGTTGAGCGCGATATTTCTGCTGTAACCTCTGGATTTCAGCTTGTAAGCCCCGCAAACGGTCATTATTGTTATTGTTTCCCCTTGCTACCCTATTTGCTGCTGTTTTAGGCTGTTGCATTTCGGCAAAAGCTTGTGGCACTGGAATGTCACCACCAACGCCATAAGACCTAACAGTGGGGGGGGCTGTTTCTAAGTCAGTTGCACTATTTGCCTGAATCTGAACAGTTACTGGTGTAGGGACAGCAACGCTACTGTTGTCGGCAATGGTTGGTGATTGTGAACTAGGTAGGTATGAGTTGGCACTACCAATATTCACAGGGGAAGTGGCTACTTTTGGAGTTTTGCTGGACTCTACAAAAGTGGGCTTAGTGGCTACAGTTGCCTCAACTTGAACAGCAGGAATAACTAGTTTTTGACTAATTTTCAGTTCATTTGGATTATTGAGGTTATTTGCCTTAACTATTTCTGATACTGAAGTGTTGTATCTGCTGGCGATCGCTGCTAGTGTATCTCCAGGCTTCACTTCGTAGGCAGTTCGAGTCGAAGATGCAATAACTGTTGGTGTAACTGGTACTGGTACACTTGCACTAGTCTGTGTCTTCTGTTTTAACCTCGATATCAGGTTCGCTTTGCTGGCATCGTCAGAAGTATCCGATTGGGCTAATACAGTCTTCTCAACCACAGTTGTTGGCTGTGCCAACTCTATATCAGCTTGTGATAAATTTTGGCTTTCCCCAGACCGCAACTGTGCCAGACTCTTTCTTAAACGGTTCGATTTTTCTTGTAATCGATTTAGTGCGAACTCTTGTTGCGCCTTAAGTTGTGCATTTATTTCACTGTTGACTGCGCCAGATGTTGCCACTGTTTGTGGCTCGGCAGTTAGTGATGCATTTGTACTACCAAAACCATCAGCACTAGAGTCAGACAGATTATTGACTGTTGGGAAACTAGTTTCGGCTAAGGTATTGTTCAATCCCTGTGCCAGTTGAGGCTTCAGGTAAGGGGAATTTTTATAATCAGCTGTTGCTTGGGAAAACGTTTCTGATGCAGGAACTTGCAAAGACATTCCACTTGCGGCAACTTGCCATTTAGCTTCAAGCCCAGGCACTTGTGAGACTGCCGTTGGTTCCACGATCACAGGACTTTCCGGCACGCTCGCTGATGAGACTGCTTGGGACTCCAGCTTTGTGGAGGCGAATTTCACCTCAGTGTCAGGAACAGCAGGAATCGCTGAGGTTGCCTTTTGGCTGCCTACTGGCACCGCTGCTTGGGCTTGATCGCTTTGTCGAGTCACCAAAAGGCTGGTTGCTCCCATAGAGATTGCCAAGCCAATCATGGCGGCTTTTGTCCGCACCCGGCGGTTAACTTTTGGATTCATCACATTTAGCAGTTCCACCGGGGCATCATCGCTGCTGGGGTTATTGTTCAACACAGCTTTTACTCTCTTTTTTAATGCTCGTTTCAAAGACGACCTCCTATGATCACTAGCGCTTAACTGACCTCGATTTTTCAGTTGGATACTAGTCAATGATTTAGATCACAACAAATGATAGATCAAGATCACATTCACCAGAGATGCTTACGCAAGATTAACCTGCTTCTCTGATTTAGACAAGTTCACACGTGTTAGCAAAACTTAAAATTTGCTGTGTTTACTTGTCCGAACCACTCCTAACACCACTTAGGACGTTTTACTCTTTACCATTGTCCGCGCTTGTCTTGCGTCAATCGCGGGGACTGGACAAACATATTTGCCAAGTCCATAGTCGCTGCTGAGAATCAAATTGCTGCCTGCGACTTCTGGAAAATTGATGCCCCCTGCTGTAGATATCTTCAAGATATTTCTACCCAATCCGTCTTCTCAACACGAGACTTTACGTTGATTATTCCCTAAAAAACAACCGTATTAACTATCGGCGACTTTTTGGCTGCTTTCTGCCGTTCATTGAGCCAAAATAGCTCAAATGTAAGACATGACTGGATTTTAGCGCATTTGTTCCCAAATTTAGGATGTTTCAAATTCATCAAAATCTATCATTCAAATTTGGCAATACCCCAAGTTTTATATACAAATTTCTTATAATAACCTTCCTTTGTTTGTAAGTATCTTCCACTACATTTTGGTAATAAACCTAATTTTCGGTATATTGTTTTACATATTATTACAGTAAAGAAGAGAATTTTTGCCGCCAAAAATAAATCGTCTAATAGATTCTGGGAGACGCCGTAAGTAAATATACTTATGAGTATAAAGGTAATCAACTATTGTAAATAGCCTAACTGACGACGGGTTTCAAATAAGCCAATTGCCACACTTACCGACAGATTCAAGCTGCGAACCCCCGGTTGGCTCATGGGAATATACAGAGTAGCATCGCAATCTGACAGAATTGCTGGTGGTAGACCCGTGGTTTCACTACCAAACAACAGCCAATCATCAGCTTGAAACTGAAAGTTTACATAATTACAACTTCCACCAACTGTATAACCCAGCCATCTACCTCCACGCTCCTGATGTAATGTTTTAAAGGCTTCTAGGGATTCGTGATAGTGGAGTTTGACATAAGGCCAGTAATCTAAGCCCGCTCTTTTGAGGTAGCGATCGCTAATTTCAAATCCCAAAGGCCCCACCAAATGCAATTCTGTACCTGTAGCTGCACAAGTACGGGCAATATTACCTGTATTAGGAGGGATTTGGGGGTTAACTAAAACTACCTGAGGCATTGTCCGTATAATTTACGTATTGTATAAAACAATCTATTGTCAATGTTAAATCTACCAAAAGGTAGAGGTGATTCATAGGTTTTGTTAATAATAATCAAGCATCATCCATCGATTAGATTTTTAAAACGAATCGCAAACCCTCCCAGAGCAATGCCTGAGAGGATATTTGGCTAAAATCAGTAAATGTTAAGTTTTGTGTAGAAAAAGTAAGTATTTGTGTCTTTTAGGGATGGTAGTCTCTCCAAGAGAATCTACCATTTGTATGAAGACGGGAGTGGGGAGTGGGGAGTGGGGAGTAAGGGATTGGGGATTGGGGAGATGAGGGAGACAAGGAGAAATTATTGAATCAGTCTCTTCTCTTCCTTGTCTCCCCCCTCTCTTTTGTATGCCCAATGCCCCATACCCAATGCCCGATATCTCTTAGATTAAGCCAGTAGTGACGAACACAATTTGTCTTCGAGTTCGATTTCGCGCTCTTGAGTGGCGATAATAGCCTGAGTGATGACGCGTTGGCTATCAAAACCGACTGCGTGTAATTGCAACCACTGTTGAGCTTCATTACCTTCGCGGAGGATTTTGTGCAAAGGGGAAAGGAAACAGCTAAAGCCTCGTTGTTTGGCGATCGCCCAAACATCTTGGTACATTTCAGAAATCCAATCTCTGGCTAGGATATTTCTACCATCTTGCCAATGCCTCAACTGAGCATCAAGACTACCAGCAGCAGCAGCAGCTTCGTTCTCAGCAGTCAGGGTGACGAGTTCTTCAGCAGAAAAGCTACTTTGGGTTAATGGCTCGATACTAGGATTTTCGATTACTTGCAACAAACGCGCTTCTAATAAGGCAGTAATCGCCAGCAAGGCAATGGGATCTGTGACTAAATCACAAATTCGCAATTCTAGGCGATTTAAGTCATAAGGACGGCGATCGCCATTTGGCCGTACTGATGCCCACAAATGCCGCACATTTTGCATGGTTCCGGCAACGAGTTGATCTTCCACCCACTGGATATGATCGGCGTGGCTGGCAAATAACGGCACATGGCTAGGTGTTTGTGGGAAGACGCCCCAACGGGTGGAGTGATAGCCAGTAGTTTTGCCATCCAGAAAGGGAGATGAGGCGCTGAGGGCGAGAAATAGAGGTGCTTCCATGCGGATCACCCTACATGCCCGCATTAATACTTCTGGATCGCTGATTCCTATATTTATGTGTACGCTAGCAGTAACTACTTTCGTCCCGTAGGTATTCTCAATGTAGTCATGATAAGTATTTGCTGGATCGGAACGGAGAAAGCGATCGCCGCCACCCAAAGATAAAGTGCTTCCCGGTATCAAGGTATAATCGCCTAAACGATTGAGGTAGTTTCGCAACTCCCGCCGGGGACGCAGCAAGGCACACAATAAATTATCGTAATTATGGGATGGTTGGGTTATGTATTCAACATTGCGGCTATCTGGCTCCCGCATAAACCCACCCAAAGCGGCAACAATTTTGTCGGAGAGACCGACGATTTCACCTTGAGGCGTGCCAGTGTACATCTCAATCTCAAAGCCTTTTAATAAGACCACCTTGTTCTCCTCGGCTCTCTCTACCTACAAATTGTATCGAATAAGACGAATCTCTGGATCTATCTTTCGGTCAATCAAAGGTTAAGAATCATTTAATTGCCAATCCCGGCGAAATCAAGACGGCATATTTCTGCGCTGTCTTCCGATAAATTGAAGTATGAAAAATATCCTAGTACAGCACGGCGGAAATAAACCACCCATTCCCAATCAACAAAACCCTTACGCTGTCTTCATTTTTAATTTTTAATTTTTAATTCCGCCTTGCGGTACTAGTGTGGATTAAGGACGGTACAAAATAAAATCATTACGTGAATCACTCTCTTGAACAATCTTGAGACGTATAAACTGTTCCCACACTTCATCACTAAGTAAGTTTAAAGCAGTTTCGGGATGGTTAATTGCGATCGCGCCGATAACTTTACGCCATCCCTGTTGCAATAATTCAATAAAATCCTCTTCAATAGAAACCAGATTCAGCAACGAAAGTGCAGTTTTAAAAATGGCTGAATCAGCTTGTATATTCTTGGACTTTAACCCTTGAAGTGCCACATTTGACCACACAGGTAGAAGTTCTAGCCAGTTCTTTTGCTGTATCTCTTTGAGTGCAATATCTTCCATACCTAGCGCACCCCACACACATAAAGTCTCTACAGCCAGTTTATAATCGCGGTTTTCTAGAGCATTTTGCCATAAATATTGAGCGTGATTTTGGAAGCGATTCGCGAGAAATTCATAAGCTTCCTGGACTTGATGAGGAATTGTAACTTTATAAACTGACTCGCCTCGTGGTAAATAATCGCCGCGATAAGATAGCCAGTTATGAGATCCGCAAAGATGGATTTCTTTATCAACTATTACTTCTTTAACATGGGAATCTCCCAACCAAAAAACCTGTACAGATGGTAAACCATCAGGTGTTTTTATCGCTCGAAGTTTTTTCTCTATTTCTGATGGAATTGGTTTATCTTCATCTTCTTGTCGCCGCGCAATTCCATGTCCAATTAAAATCCAAACTCCGCGATTAGCTAATTTCTGTAACAGAGTCAGAAATTTTTCATTGACAACTGCCTGATTCACCCAAGGAGAATAGATTATAACTTGACTTTTAGCCGAATTTAAAACTTCTAAAAAAACTTGGCTAATTTGCCCATCCCGTAACTGTACGGCATCCCCTAGTACTTTAGACTTATCTATTTCATCACTGGCTTTAGTCGCAATTTCTAGCGCCTTTTGGCGAATCTTTTCGAGTCTAGCTTCTATTTCTGTGTTTTTCTGCTTGAGAATGGCTTCACGTTCAAAATTTATAGCTTCGGTTGACAATTTACATAATGCTTGCAAAGATATTTTGCCTTCATTATGTAGCACTTCTAACCAATTGGATGCTGACTCTAAAATTTGCTTTCCATTTCTTATTTTAATGCTCAATTTATCTTCAAGGGCATCGAAGATAACGAAAAGCGATATCTTTCTCCAAATTTTTTGAGTCGAAGCAAGCACTTTACAGGAAGTGACGATTTTTCCCTCTTCTGGTACATGAAGTGCTAAACCTGAAGTTTGAATGCTTTTTTGTATTTTCTCAAGCGGTAAGGAAGCAATATCAGCAATTGTATTATCAATAGTTATAAAGTCTGCCAAATCAGGCAAATTTATCACTGTTTCATTTAAAGATTCAGATTGAAAGGTAATCTTGTCGCTTAAAGGGTCTGTAATAGCATTAATTTGTATAGGATATGGTGGCTGTGGCACAGATCCTTTTTCATAAAATGAGCGACCTTCAGGAGTAACTGTTAGTGGCGATGTTGGTGATAAAGTTTGTAATGAACGAAGAGTTGCAGTAGTAGTTTTAATAAATACAGAATCAAGCCCAAGTACAGAGGCTAATTCATCTTCTGTTGGCGGAGGTTGAAATTCAATAGCAGCACGGATGATAAATTCTTCGAGGACGTTAAACTGGCGGGGTTCCTTGATATTTAGTTCTACAGGAGTTTGACGTAAGCTATAACGAAATTGACGCGCTGTTAAAACTGACAAACTAGGACTTTGCGCTTCAATTTCATCTACAAAATTCTTGAGATTTTCATCAATCGGTTTAGCAGAAGAGGCAAAAAACATTAACGTAACAAGATGGGATATTTAATTTGTACAAATACTTGTAACCCATGAGGCAAAGTACTTTTATGCTTTCAACAAGCGTTGACGACGACTAGCCCACCAAGCAAATCCAGCACCAGTGACAAACATTAGCAAACCATAAATTGCCCCAGGAATAGCCATTGTAGGACTATTCAGCAGCGTAGGTGTAGAAGCGATCGCGATCGCTAGAGTCCCATTTTGAATTCCTACTTCTACTGTAATTGCCGTAACGCGTTTTTCTCCTAAGCGGGTTAAAGTCGCGATCGCAAAACCTAAAGCCATTGCAACCACATTCAAAACCAGAGTTGCCAAGCCTACATCTATTACGTAAGAAACAAAATTATTCCGTTCTCGCAGCAGCACTCCAGTAATTACCACCGCCAGGAAAAATAAAGACAGCCACTTCACTGGTTTATCTGCCTTGTCTGCCAATCCGGGTGCATACCGCTTGGCTATCATCCCAATTGCTATAGGTAGAAGTGTAATCACCGCAATCTGCAAAACAGTATTTAAGAAAGGTAACTGTAGCGTTGTTCCTTCCCCCAAAAATCTCTGCATGGACAAATTTACTACCAGAGGAATCGTAAAAACTGTAATGAAACTACTAATAGCTGTTAGCGTCACAGAAAGAGCAACATCACCCCCGGCCAAAAACGTAATCATATTAGAAGTAGCGCCACCGGGACAGGCTGCTAAAATCATCACACCTACTGCTAATTGTGGTTCAAGGGGAAACACCGACGCAATGCCAAAGCCCACAATCGGCAACATGATCAACTGGGCCACCAAGCCAATCACCACCGCTTTGGGATAGATTACAACTCGCTTGAAGTCCTCTAGGGTCAAGGTTAACCCCATGCCTAACATGATAATAAATAGAGCTAGGGGCAGAAAAACAGCCGTCAGAAAATTTGCTTCCATCCTTAACCCGCGTTGGTAACAATAAAAGTGCCTTTGGATTGTACCGTGTTTCCCCTTAGGGAATTGATGGCTGTTGCAAATTAAGCTCTTGAAATGGTTCAGAAGACTCTTCTAATTTCAAGCTACCGGCAGATTTACCGTTGATTTGTAGAGTGTATTTACCCTGTGGCAAGCCTTCTAAATAATAGACTCCAGCGCCGTTGGTGACAGAAAAACGCCGAGTCCCCCGATCTGGTTGTATAGCTTCTACCCGTGCGCCTGCGATCGCTTGACCTTGAGCATCCGTGACTACCCCTGATCGTGTATAAGAACGAATTAGCGGAATCATCACAGAGGTGTAACTACCAGCAATCACATCAACAGCTAAGGATTCCGCCGCAGCCTGCCAATCAGGAGGTAAACCTGCTGGATCAACGTCGAGGCGATAAACGCCAGGAGACATCCTTATTAAAGTGCGATCGCCCTGGATTTGTGGTAAAAACGACTTCAGAGGTTTATTGTTCAAAGTCAACAATAAATCAGCGTTATCTGTATAAACTTCTTCCCCTCGATCTTGTTTGCCGTTATTGTTTCGGTCAAAAAATGGCTTAATCAAAAGTCCGCCTTGTGTACGGAAGTAATTAGAACGGCGATCGCCTGGACTAATACCCCCTTGTAAATTCAGGCTAGAAGCTAAATCTATGCTGAAAGTTGCTTCATCGGAACTTGCCGATACTCCTTGATAACGCGCCCGTAATAGCAAACCTGGTAAAACTGTTGTGGAGAATGTGGCTAGTAGTCCACTACCCTGAGAACCAATACCATAGCCCAACTGTGCTTCCCACTGATAGCTACCATCAATTGCCTGTTGTTGTGAACGATAGCGCCAACTTACACTTAGCAAGCTGTCGCTACGATTTTGATTCTGTGTTTCATAATTTAACAGCAGTGCGCTGCCACCATTAGAAAAGCTGTTTTTAGAAAATTTGTAAGTCAGTTCCGACAAAGTACTGATTTCGTTACCGCGTTGCGTTAATTCTAGTCTCCCAAGACGTTGCAGCAAATTCCAGCGCAGGCGGTTTTTAGTATCTAAGCTGACACGGGCAAAGGTAAAGGCATCTTTGCCACTCAAGTTAATTTGCATTCCGCCAGATGTTGCATCAGCCGTGTCAGTACTAGTGAATAAGGTGAATTGAGGCAAAACTCGCCAATCTAAATTAAAACGACTAGACAAGCGATCGCTAATAAATGCAGCACTCAAGCTAGAAGATGGATTATAACGAATATCTGTATTTACATCCCACTTATTACCCGTCAGTGCTGAAACTGCTACCTGCAAAGGTAACTTTCCCGGACGCCAAAATAATTCTGCTAAGGCTCTAGGCGATTCGTCATACACTCCACCTAAGCCTACTGTCAGATTTTCTGATAAACCCCAACGCCCAGCAATTCCACCCCGAAAGTCAGAAAAGTTTCCCAACAGACTTTGATTTCCCACAAAATCCCGTCGTAAACCACCAGAAACGATTAATGCTGAAGCACCTGCTGGTAATTGTCCTGGGACTGTAGAAAAAGTAGCCTGTTGAATTTCTGGTTGTGCGGTGAGTCGTCCTTGGGGATAAAGCAAGACGCGATAATTGTTGCCCAAAAATTGATTTTGGCTTTTAATATTTTCAAAGCGGTAAATCCCAGAAGAATCAACTAAAATTTCGGCAATCACGCGATCGCCAAAACCTTGTACCAACCGCACTAATGTACCTGGTTCAGCCTTACCAGAAATTGTGCGTCCAATAGCATCTGCTTGTAACCGTTGGCGAGGATCGGAAGAACCGCCACCGAAGGGTTGAGGTGGTACAAACCCCTGTCGTTGAATGGATGTAAAACCCCAATAGTCTCCTGTTCCTTGAGTCTGCCAAAACGTTGGCTGGGAACCTACAAAATAATCAGCTGAATTAGTTTGTCGAAGAAACTGCGCTTCGGCAATATTCCAAGTTTGCGGATTTTCTAAATTTGCTTGATCGGTGCGGATGAACCATGAACCACCAAAAGCACTACCAACAGCAAGAAAATCACCTCTATAGTTTGTCGATCTGGTAGCACTACCGCTAGCATTTACCTTCTGTTCAATTGCGGCGATACTAAACTTTTGAGGTGCAACGTGTGGTAATCCTTCTAGTTGAATTGGAGTTTCCGTTTCTGCTAGTTTGCCACTAGATTGATCTAGTCCTGGAACATCTAAAACTATGGCGTATTCATTGATATCAAATTTCGCGGTTACGCCAAATAGAGTTTGTAAATCTTGAATTGTAAAGACTAATCCTAATTCTGGATCAGTACGAAGTTTTTTTGGATCAATGCGAGTCACAACACCAGGCGATCGCACTTCTAATTGACCATCAGGTAAAGTGGTAATATTTAATTTCAACCCTTGAATTACAGCATCATAGGGTAACAGCCAATTTGCAAAATCAATTGCTTCAGAACCATCTTCTTGACCACGCACTAAAACGCTAGGATTGACATTGCGGCTCCCTACATTCAAACCTACGGGAAAAACTTTAAATTCAGAATTCTGAGCTAATTCGGTACTTATAGGGGTTTGTGGATTTGAAATTGCAGGTGTATCTGCCTTAGCTGGGGCAATGGTAATTTGACAGATGAGAGCGATCGCAGCTAGCAGACATTTGCCTCTATTTACTAACCGAAGTTGCACAAATTTTTCATTTCTCAGTAAATTTATTTATAAAAATAGAAGCGTTGCATTGCAACGTCTTTACAAACATATAATTCCCATACACCAAACAAAATTATCGATATTCTTGCTATATTTGACAGCAATACAAATTCTCCAAAGTCAGGCTACAGATACTAACCGGAAAAGAGACGCGATAAATCGCCGTCTTTACAAGAAGAATTCCTTTGTAGAGACGGCGATTTATCGCGTCTTTGTAATTGAGATTAAATCTGAATTTCTTAATTACGAATTGTTATACAAGCTATTTCTTCTGTGATGAAGACATTTGTGTGGGAATAGTAATATTTAGATTGAAAGGCAACTTACTTTTTTTACTGTCTTCACCCCAAAACAACTCACCACTAAGCTGATATTGGCCGGGTTTGAGGGCTGGTTGGTCTTTGCTGGGGTAATTTAATAAGAAATTGCGATCGCTATTTGCCACCACAGCATTAGCATCTACCTGCCCAGTTTTGACAACAGTTTGCCCTTGACGTAAAGTCCAATTTAAGCTAGGTAAAACAGTCGCTTGACCGTTATTGCGAACTAAGAGTTGAATTTGTTTTTGCTCTGGGTTAAAGCTAGCACTATCAATCGCTAATTGTGGAGAAAGATTGCCTTTTCTGACGTAGAATGTCACGCCAATTCTTGCCACCAAAGTAACGTTATTACCAGCAGCATCTTTGGATTCACTGAGAGTTTCATTAAACACTACCGCACGATATTCCCCATCAGGTAAATTAGGAGCCAAGCGGCTTATGAGGCGTACCCGGCGAACTTCTCCTGGTTTGACAGTCAACTCACGTGGTGAGAATTGTAGATATTTTGTCAGATCACTGGGACTAGAGGATAAGGTTTGAAACCCTGCATCACGGCTATATGTGAAAGGTTGAGCATAGATCCGAATCCGAGAAGGGATCTTACTGGTATTGGAAATCGTGATCATTCCTTGGGCTTGTCCGCGTTCCGCTTTAGCTTCAATAACCAGAGGAGAAACGCTCATTTGTGCTTTAGCAGCAACAGGAAACAAAATTAGGGCGAATAAGCCGGCACTAACAGCAGCTAGAGAGCGCCAATTGTTATTGAGCATATTTATAAATATGGCAGGATTGTTAATTTAATTCCTGATTTATAATTCCCAAAAGCAGACTTATTTTATCTCTGGGTAATCAGAAAAATATCTTGTCGCTTGAAGATTTATTCTCTAGCGACAAGATATTCAGCAACTATTTTTCTCAATCAATCTGAAGGGAAACTGGAAAAATTTTAGACTATGGCACGATCGTCAAGGTTGTCACATAGCTGTAGCTTCCAGGAACAAGAGGACTGCCTTTATCTACAATCATGTCTATATCCAAAGGTAAACCGCTACCTCCTGGTAGAAACACAGGATTACCATTCTGAGAATCTGTACTGCCAAAAGGTGAGTTGATCATCCCGACAGAGTGAACTGGTGTAAAGCTAGGGCCTCCGGTCTGCTGTGGCTGAGATATACTAACTCTGGCACCTTGGTTACAGCTAACAAAAACCTTACCAAATACCCCTCCAGAAAATCCTCCCGCTAACGCTGTTGGGTTAGTCTGCTGGTTGAGTCCCAATTTACCAGGAGTAATTTGATCGAAGTTGCAGACACCACCGACATTTGCTGTAAAGGGAACATCAGCGGTTTGTGCCATAGTTTTGGGCGCAACAGCAACAGAACCAACAATTATCAAAGCAGCGGTTAATAAAGAACGACGAATCATTTTTAAATCCTTCTCAAATGAATTAGAGTTCAATCAAACGAAGTCTCAACAAAAAAGCAGTTATGGTGCGATGGTTAAGGTGACAATGTAGCTATAAATTCCTGGCGTAAATGCTACTGGTCGTTCTACTAATAAATTCACCTCTAGATTGGTATTACCTGCTGGCAAAGTTGCGCTTCCACCACCAACATCACTGCGAACATTGGTAGAACCAAATTTTAAAAAGCCAATGTGCGTTGTCCCAGATGGATCGGCACTAGGGCCAGATACAAGCCTGGGGGGAGAAACAGTAACGGTTGCAGATGTGCTGTTTTGTACACCTATAGTGGCGGGAGTTTGTGATTCCAACTTTGTCGAAATTCCACTAGAATTGCCAGAAATAGTTGCTTCAGCAGTACTAGGGGCAGAAGAACTAAAGCTAGCTTCAGCTGGAACTGTTCCACTGAAAGGAACATCTGCACTTTGAGCTAGCACAGCTTGATCTAGAACGAATGCCTGCACGCTTAATGCACTTGCCAGCACCAGGCTAGAGGTTAACGCTAGACGGTAAAGCATAAAGGAGTTAACTAATTACTCAGCGTTGTCTTGTCTCAGTGCTTTTTTTAGATTAACTATCAAATGTCACCTTATCGACCGCAAGAATACGCGAGTTTTCTCCCAGAGAGTAAATTCAGTTAAGATACTTAGCCCAAATTACGGTTTGTGAAATTTCGGTTTTTTGTATGCATCGATTTGTGCGATGCCTGCGGCGAGCTACGCCTACGCGCACAACTTTACACGGTGACTCATAACCGAGATTTAGTAGCGAAAAATACGGTGCTTCGGTGGGGTTAGTTTGATCAGGCGATCGCCTCAACTTTATCTACCCAATTTTTGAGATTGTCATTAATAGGTTTAGCTGAAGAGGCGAGAAACATCAACGAAACCTCCATGAAGACTTACAATATTTGAAACTTCAGAATACATACTTCCGACTTTACCTGATTGATGGGTAAATAAATTATGACAACCCACAATTATTAATAGTTCTTGAGCGCGGGAAAATGCAACGTTAACCCGTTCTGGTTTCTTGGCAAATCCCACATCTCCTTTACTATTGTTGCGAACCATACTCACAATTACAACGGGTCTTTCCATACCTTGAAATCTGTCTACTGTACCAGTACGAATTTCTAGGGAAGGGAAAAGTTCAGATTGCAGACGTTCATCAATTTTTCTTAATTGAGCGCCATAAAATGTAATTACAGCAATTTCTTTTTTTGGCTCACCATTAGCAACTTTAGAAGCCCAAGTACTCTCGAATTGGTGACACAGACGTTCAATCGCATCAATTTCTGGAGTATTAAAGTAAGAAGTTCCATTTCGTTGCTCTAAAAACTGATTTTCTATCGGCGTTTTTACCCAAAGAAGATGCTGAGATTCTTGGATAATTTCGCCTGCTAAATGATGTGCGCGTTTTGTATCTGGCTCCAAAATACCAGATTCTAGTTTCCCGTCATAGAACTGATTGATTGCTCCCATAATAAATGGGTGCATTCGATACTGTGTAGTTAACATTTGTTTGATGCTTTCATCAGCAGATTCAAACTGACTTTTAAATAGTGATTCTTCTAAGAATTGTAGTTCATCTCTTGTATTACCCATTGTTTGAGCAACTTCTTCTACAGTGCTAGTATCAAGCATGGGTGGTAATTGCCGATGATCGCCTACCATGACTAACTTTTTGCCTTTTAATGCTGGGATTAGTAACTCTGGTGGAGTACACTTACTAACTTCATCAATAATGACGACATCAAAAGATTTGAATTCTTCCGAAAAACCTCTGCTTGCAGCTTGAACGCAGGTGATACCAACGACGTTGGCATTATCTAGATAGATACGTCTTAAATCATCGCGATCGCGTTCCGTTGGCTGTCTTAATTTTCCTATCCAATCTTGTACATAATTCTGATACTTATTGATATAGGTTTCATCTTTCTGGAGTTGCTGTTGCCAAGATTCAAACTGAACATTTATTTCGCGTAAAAATTCTAGATTAAATAAGTCACCATAAGAATTTTCGAGCTTAAATTTATCAGGTATTGTTTGCCATTCTGCCATCCACCAGTTTCTTTCTACTGTTAAATCTTCTGATGGCTGTGGTTGTGATTTTTGTTCTATTTCGCGTAGATTAGTTTGTAATTGTTGAAGCTGCTGTAGGGAAACTTCAGTTTCTTGCTTTAGCTTTGATAAATGCTCATGTAGAGAATTGTTAATCGTCTCCAGCACAGAAAAAGGTTCTAGTGATGAAATTAAGCTTTCAAGCTGAATAATACAAGTTCCCCAAGAATTTACTTGATTTGAGAATTCTTGCGGCTGCTCCCAAATATTTGATTGTGTTGTGAGATATTTTTCAATTAAAATACGTAATTGAGCAGGTATATTTGGCTGTTGATTAAGTTCTTGCAAGATATTAATCACTCGTCCAAGCTGCAAATTAGCATCTTGCTGTGCTTTTTCAGCCTCAGCTTGAGTAATAGATATTTGCTGTTGGCTAACTTCAGTTTTCTGAAGTTCATTTAATTGTCGTTGCAAATGCTGAAGCTGTTGTTCAGTTTCAGTTTTGACTTTTAAAACGCATTGACGTGCATTTGCAAGGATTATATCTAGTAATTCTTGTGTAATGCGGGTGAGAGTAGAGTCCAGATTATTCCATTCCCATGATGCTCCATAAGTTCGTTGCATTCTAATTAAGAAAACCTGGGTATTCTCAACCAGTAACTTTCGCTGTTTGGGGTTGAGTAGCTGATAATTGTTAAACTGTTGATAGGTTTCTTGCCATTGGGTGCGATCGCTCTTTGATAGCACCATTGGAATTTGACTAAAATTTTCTTGTAAAAAATAGCTAAAATTATGCTGTTTACCCCGCCTGTCAGTAAAACCTCCGTCTATTTCATAAGCGATCGCCTTTGTCAATAACTCCCATTCTGGTAGGTTAATTTTGTATACTTTTGGTACTATTGATAATTTTAATGTATTAGCAAACATCAACAAACCTAGCGGCAAATCCACTAAATTCTCTGTTAGTGGTAAACCTGATTGCTGACAATCTTTTAAGGTTTGATACAGATGAGAAGGCGCTGTAGATTTCCATTCTTTCACTGCTGAGATAATATAATCTATTTCCCGTTTACGGTTTTCCCATATCTGGATTGTTTGCTGTAGATTTTGCAGTTTGGTAAGATATTGCTGATAATCTGGTTGTAGCTGATTTAACGAGGCGAAATTTTGTTTGACAACCTGCACTGAAACCGCAACTTCTGATATAGCTTTACTTGCATCTTGAGCATAAGTCAAAGCAGTTTTAAATTCAGAAATTTCTATTGCTACAGTTTCACGCAACCAAGCCGCTAAACCAAAAGCGCCAAGCGCCGGACGCAAAAAGCCAAGTTCATTAGTATATTTGATGGTTTGACGAACATTTGCTAAAAATTCTTCTACTAAACTGTTCCCTTCTGTGTATGGCTTAAGAAGTGGCAAAAAATCTGTGACTTCTGGAGCTTCCCAGTTGATATTTGGAGCAGTATTTAGTATATTTTTTAGCCCTGAAATTAGTAATTCAACTTCGCTCTGTTTCTCTAGAGTTTCGTTGTAAGATGTTTCTTGGTTTTTAAAGTTAGCCTCTAGCTTTAACTTATTTTTATTGAATTTAGTTTGTTGCTGATTAAATTCTTCCTCTACTTGTAAGTAAGCTGTAAATCTTACTGATGATGCCAGCAATTGACTGAAAACTTGGATATTTTCGAGCCGTTGAGTCAGATTATTTTCACAGTCAGTTGCAGTATTTTCTAGCCATCTGCCAATTACTTGGTCTTCTAGAAATGGCTGTCCTTCCTCGCCAACTTTCTCGGCTCTCCCCTTGCGTACAGCCCGAATTACTGGGTTGTGAACTAATCGACTGAGGGCGTTATCTACTGCTAAATTGGCTTGAGAAGCAATTAGAGTTCGTCCACCGCGAAGGGCTATTTGATAGCAAATCTCGGCAATTACGGTAGTTTTACCAGTACCAGGTGGCCCTTGAATAAGAACAAGATCCTTAGCGGCAAGTACCTTTTCTACTGCTGCTTTCTGACCAGGATTAGCAGAAGATAACAATAAATCTTGTGGTTGAAGTTCAACAGTTGTTTTGATTTGTCGAGCCTGAGAAGCATCGAATAAAAAGTTGCCTAAATAGGGATTTTGGGTGTAACCATTATTCAAATCATCTAAAGCTTTTTTCTTACGCTGAATCTGCTGAATATCACCAACTGCTTCAAAACACAAAAATCCTGTATCTGGCAACTTATAACGCTCTGTTGCCATATATTCAGCTAAGTCGCGTTCTAATCTGAGGCTGATAATACAACGGTTGGGGTCAAGTTCCTCAACAGTCCCTAATTGACGACCGCTAATCCAATTTTTGCCGACGGGAGCAGTTTCAAAAAGCTTCAAATCTTCGTTTTTTGTGCGTCTTGCTCGTTCCCAAAAATTGTCAACATCAAGGGAATTTTGATAAAAGCCGTCAAGGGTGGCTGAGGCTACATCTATTTCAAAACTGATCCGTCTTTTGAAGTTATAGTTATGACTTACATAACGCACGCAAAACTGACGCGCTTTCGCAATTTTTTCCTCAATCTGCAAAAAGGCTTTCCAAGCTTTCAGCTGATCTTCTGTGGGTACATGATCACCACAAACTGGCGCGGCGGCGATGCGTTTCAATGTTGCGGGCGGTATGTCGAGATGATGCTGATGATTAGGTAGCAAACGCAAGCGACAAGGTACAGCATAGCTATCGGCGTGTGCCCGTGAGAGTTGTAATAAGTAAACTGACAGTATTTTTAAACCGCCGCGTCCATCTTTTTGTACAGCTGCTCTAAATCCTAATGTTTTTCTGAGCTTCTCTAGTCTTGTGGGTAACTGAAACTCATCGGAGTCTGTTGCTATTGTCAAATCCCAAATTTCTTCTCTTGCCTCTTTCCCCGCGCCTTTGCGACGCACATAAAACAGAGAAGGCTTTTTACCGACACATTCATACATTAACTCATTGGCGCGATCGCGCCGCTCCCGAAATTCGGGATATGATTTCAGGGCAGTTTCCCCTTCCAGATGACGGATAAAACTATCAATTGCTGAAGCTATAAACGTATAGCCCCAATCTTCAGAGGTTATTTTAGTAGTTTTCGAGGATTTTGCTGTTAGTTTATTTACCGCTACACGAATGCGTTCAACTTCGGGTTCTGAGATTGTACTGGTATGACTTTTGACTACAATTTTGAGCTTTTCACAAATTAATAATAGCTTCTTGCTATCTAAATTTAATTCTTTTGCTAGTTCGTAGACTCTGAGTTTGCCGTTGTTCATCCAGTAGTGCCTTTGCTGACAAAATAGGGTTTAAATTTAAACGCAAAGGGGAGGCAGCGCGTTGCGGGGGTTCCCCCCGTTGTAGCGACTGCCGTCGCGCAGAGGTAAGCGCAGAGTAGCGCAAAGTTTATTTTAGTCCTATTCGCTACGAATTAAATTTGGCAATACTCTGCGTACCTTTGCGTTTACTTTGCGTTCCTCTGCGTTTAAAAACTTGACGATTTTGGGTAGTATTGCCCGCTAAATGACTATAGTTTGTACTGGCGGTAAACTTCACTGGCGGCGCGATGTAGCAGGGAATGCCGCCAAACTAAAGATTTCATATCATCAGCATAACCACCGCCAATGACGCAGGCGACGGGATAACCGCTACTCATACAAGTACTTAAAACCTGCATTTCGCGGCGGAAAATCCCGGCATCGGTAAGGGCTAATTTGCCTAAACGATCGCCTATATGAGGATCAACGCCAGCATCATAAAATACTAAGTCTGGCTTGACTTTAGATAATAAATCTGATAGGTAATTTGCCAAAGTTTGTAAATAAGCATCATCCTCCATTCCCACAGGTAAAGGAACATCCAAATCGCTGTTTTGTTTAGTACCGGGGAAATTGACTTCGCAGTGCATGGAGAAAGTAAAAACGCTGTCGTCATCCTGGAAGATAAAAGCGGTGCCGTCTCCTTGATGAACATCCAAATCCACAATGAGGATTTTTTGGACAAGTCCAATTTTTTGTAAAACGCGACAAGCGATCGCTAAATCGTTGAAAATACAAAAACCAGACCCATAACTAGGAAAGGCATGATGAGTTCCACCAGCAGTATTGCAAGCTAAACCTTGACTTAATGCTAGTTTAGCAGTGAGTATCGTACCACCTACCGCTACACAAGTACGATTTGCTAATTCTGGACTCCAAGGCAAACCAATGCGACGCTGTGCTTTGGGGTCTAGGGTTCCTTCGCAATAAGCTTGAACATAATTTGGGGTGTGGACTAACTCTATCAATTCGTGTGGCGGACGTTCAGGTGTGTGAAATTGTTCTTGATTAGCTACACCATCGGCTAACAGCAATTCGTAGAGTTTTCGGAATTTAGACATCGGAAAGCGATGTCCTTCAGGTAGGGGAGCAATGTAATCTGGGTGGTAAATAATTGGCAAGTCCATAATCGAGAAAATCTCAAGCAGCTAATCTGACAACTAGTTACCTTGGTGGGGTAAAGGGGAAGGGGTAAAGGGAAAAGGTTTTTACCCGGATTTCTCACCACACCTCTCAAAGCCTGCGCTTGTGCAGGGGAGCAGGGGAGCAGGGGAGCAGGGGAGAGTTCAAATACTAAGTTCTTTCCCCTCTGCCCCTCTGCCCCTCCGCCTCTCTGCTCTATCAAACGCCTGAAGCTTGTGAGAAATGCGGGTTTAGCTCCCACCCCATCTTCCCCTTTAACCTTTCCCCTTTACCCTCTACTAGATAACAGATTGCAGTATGCGATGCGCCAAACACAAAAAAAGGGATAAGCCCAAAAGCCTATCCCCCAAAAAATCAACTAATCAATGTATCAAGTTCCTGAAGTCCAAGAATTGATGTACTCAATTTGGTCAGCAGTTAGGCTATCAATCTTAATACCAATAGCCTGCAACTTCAGCCGTGCAATTTCTTGATCGACTTCAACAGGAATTGAGTGCAAACCAGGTTCCAACTTACCTTTATTCTTCACCAGGAATTCACAAGCCAAAGCTTGGTTCGCAAAACTCATATCCATAACTGCGCTGGGGTGTCCTTCAGCCGCAGCTAGGTTAATCAAGCGTCCTTGTCCAAGAACGACAACTGATTTACCATTTTTCAACTTGTACTCTTCTGTGAAAGGACGAACTTCTTTGACTTCTTTAGCTTGTGCAGCCAAGTATTTCAAATCAAGTTCCAAGTCAAAGTGACCGGAGTTACAAACGATCGCACCGTCTTTCATGACATCGAAGTGTTCACCGCGAACGACGTGCTTGTTACCAGTCACAGTGATAAAAATATCACCTTGGGGTGCAGCTTCAGCCATTGGCAGGACGCGGAAGCCATCCATCACGGCTTCAATTGCCTTGATGGGGTCGATTTCGGTAACGATGACGTTAGCACCCATCCCACGGGCACGGAGGGCTGTACCTTTACCACACCAGCCATAACCGACGACAACAATGTTTTTACCAGCCAACAAAATATTTGTGGCGCGGATAATGCCATCTAGGGTTGATTGCCCAGTACCATAGCGATTATCAAAGAAGTGCTTGGTGTCGGCGTCGTTGACGTTGACTGCGGGGAAGGTGAGAACGCCTTCTCTAAACATGGCGCGTAAGCGCACAATGCCGGTCGTGGTTTCTTCGGTGCTACCAATCAAATCAGCGATTTGGTGTTGGCGTTGTTGTACCAAAGTTGCAACCACATCGCTACCGTCATCAACAATAATGTTGGGGCGATGATCTAAAGCTATTTGAACGTGGCGGTTATAGGTTTCGTTATCTTCGCCTTTTTGAGCAAAGACAGGAATTTCATGATCGAGGACGAGGCTAGCGGCTACGTCATCTTGCGTTGATAGTGGGTTGCTAGCAATTAAAAGCGCATCTGCACCACCGGCTTTCAGAGCGATCGCCAAATGTGCTGTTTCTGTTGTAATGTGGGCACAAGCTACAAGGCGTAAACCAGCGAAGGGCTTTTCGATAGCAAAGCGATCGCGGATTTGCTGCAAAACTGGCATTTCGCGTCCAGCCCATTCAATGCGCTGTCTTCCCAAGGCAGCTAGGCCGAGGTCTTTAACCTCGTGCTTTAATCGGGGAGAAGTTGCGGTCATCAAAAGTTACCTCAAAAAATTAAAAAAGTTACGTAAATTTTACGCACTCTACTAGGTTATTGTACAACTTGCGATTTTTGCTTGTATTTAGCAAATCACTAGTAATACTCCTCAAAACTAGCTTGACGTTTGATTACCCTAATGTCAACTTCATCGCCAGGTTCTTTCTTTTTGTTTTATCTTTGGTAAGAGTAAGACTCTTCTAAGCTTTGCTTGCTGATTCTCAGTACATTGTCATCTATCTAAAGGTAGAGGACAAACAAAAAAACATCAAAGTTTCATTATCTAAAGAGAAAACCTCAACTTTAGATAGGTACATTTACTCAAAGTAATTGCGGAGGATGGTTATAGAAGTAGTCAATAGTAAATTTTTTTCAAGGAGGTGTTTGAGTGCGTTTTCAATTTTTGGCGATCGCTAGTTCAATGGCCATAGCCGTTGTATCTGTGCCAAAAGCCACAGCCCAGATTCCTATTGTACTTCCTCAGTTGCAAGCTCCTAGCAGCGTGAGCAATGACCCAGATAACAGAATTGTTTCGGGCTGGATTTATTTAGATGGTCGGCGGTTGTTTCAGGTAGCAGCATCAAGAACCAACTTTCCCGAACGTATAGAAAATATCCAGCAGAGTTTGCAAAGAATTAGCCAAGGTTACTTTCGGTCATCTGGAAACGACGAAGCCAAGGTAGAGGTTCGGCAAGTAAATGAGTTACCAGTAATTTATGTCAACGGACAATACCTGATGACCATCACTTCTGATGATGCCAGATTGCGACAGGTCGACATGACAACATCGGCAAATCAAATCAGAGAAGCGTTGCAACAAGACTTGCAACAAGCAAAAGAAGAAAGACAAACTCAATTTTTAATCGCCCAAGGTAAAATTGCTGCGGGTAGCGCACTGGCAATGATTGTTATGAGTTGGGGGGTATATAGCTGGCAGCAGCGTTCCCAAAAGGATTTAGTACACCCCATTGCTTCCCAACTCCCCAGAGTGCCCCTAAACTCACCAATTTCGCAAGCAGCAGCAGCAGCCCAACCAATTGCAACACAACTGAATCAACAGCAACACCGACATCTGCAAGAAGTTAAGAGACGATTGTTTCAGCTAAGTCAAGCCGGAATTTGGGGAGGTGGAAGCTTTTTTATTTTGGGTCTATTTCCCTATACACGAGCGTTTCAAGTAGGAATTCTCAATGCCGCCCAATTTCCTTTGCGATTAGGCGTTGTGTTACTGGGAACCTATGTAGTCATCCGTTTGACCTACGCCCTGATTGACCGCTTTACCACCACTTTAATTAGCAGTGGTGCTTTACTGACTCCAGAAAGTTCTGAACGGCTGCAACTGCGAGTTTCCACATTTTCTGGCGTGACTAAAAGCATCGCTACTGGGATCTGCGTAGGAGTAGGCTTCTTGCTAGCGCTGGTGGCATTGGGGATAGATATCGTTCCCTTGCTAGCGGGTGCGAGTTTAGTTGGTGTTGCAGTGTCTTTGGCCTCGCAAAACTTAATTAAAGATGCGATTAATGGTTTCCTGATCATTCTAGAAGACCAGTACGCTTTAGGCGATGTGATTAATGTGGGAGACGTGGGAGGCTTAGTAGAAAATTTGAATCTGCGGATGACCCAACTACGGGATTCTGAAGGACGCTTAATTACGATTCCCAATAGTGAAATTAAAGTTGTTGCTAATCTTTCTAGTCGTTGGTCACGAGCCGATTTAACAATTCCCGTCGCCTACCAAGCCGATACAGAACAGGCTTTGAAGTTGATTAAAACTGTTGCCGACAAGATGAATCAAGAACTGCAATGGCAACGTCAAATTTTGGAACCGCCGCAAGTTTTGGGAATAGATCAATTTGGCGATCGCGGTTTGATTATTCGCGTCTGGATTAAAACACAGCCCCTCAAACAATGGGATGTCGCACGAGAGTTTCGCCGTCGTCTGAAAATTGCCCTAGACGAAGCTGGAATTTCTATTTCTGTGCCTCAACAAGCAATTTGGGTCAATGATGATCAGTTATTAAATTTTCAAGGTAATGGCAATGGCAAAGCTAATTAGAAGCTTGGCTTCATAACGCATTTTTCGCATATTGTTTGACTCCTCCCAACCCCCCTTTACCAAGGCTATGGTGTACACCCAAGTCTTGAAAATTGCCCCACAGCCTTTTGATCCCCCCAACCCCCCTTAAAAAGGCTACGGTGTACACACAAGTCTGATAACCTTATCCCATATCGTTCTGATCCCCCCTAACCCCCCTTAAAAAGGGGGGAACTAGAATCAAAGTCCCCCAATTTATCGGGGGATTTAGGGGGATCAAACCACATTCTGCACTCAGCATAGAGATGTGTGTACACCGTAGCCTTAAAAAGGGGGGCAAAAAATTCTCAAAGTCCCCCCTTTTAAGGTGGATTTAGGGGGATCTTACTATGTTTTGCATTGTGTATAAAGATGTATGTACACCGTAGCCTTACCAAGGAAAGGTGCCGCAGGGGGTGGAGTTATTTCTATGTATGCCTCTGCAAAAGGCTTATATCCATAACATCCTCTAACTCTGATACCATTTTCTGTAATTTCCTGCTTGCTAAAAAAATTAGTCGAATAGAAATTAAGTACTTAGATAAGGAAGAGTGAAATGGGACTTAGCGACGGACTTTTGAACCCGACGAAAAAAGCTATGGTCATAGATGACTGTTGCAACATGATTGAAGGACAGCTTGCATCCAAGTCAGGTATGAACGGCATGGTTTTAAAAACTGCCTTTGCCGCCTTGAAGGGGATTAAACCAGGGTATATCCCTTACGTCGTTGAGCTGATTTTACCTCAATGCTTCACGGCACTTGATCCCATCTGGAATGAAGGTGTAGAGAAAGGCGACCCAATTGGACACCTGAGTAATAATAGCTCTCGTACCGCAGATGCGCTGCTGAGTGTTACTGATGCCAGAGTCAAAAACACAAAGCGCCAAATCGTGCGAGGAACCTATGAAAAACTTCGCGGATCAGCGAAAAAGTACGTAGAAGAAGCAGTACCAGATTTAGCCAAAGTAATCCATAATTACACTAAGGCTTAAGCCAGAAGAGAAGAATCACAATAAACGTATGCCGCCGTTCGATGCCCCGGTGGCTGGCATACGCGGCAAATATTAAATTGGCGAAAGTACGTAGACACAAGGCGGCTTGTCGCCAGATATCGCCTAAAAACTTCACTAACTCCAAATCAAGTTTAGGCTGTTGGATGGCTCCTTCTTTTAACTGTTCTGTGAGATTGATTAAGCATTTTTAATTAGTATAATATTTTACAGTTTCTTTAATGAATCGACTGCGATCGCATACCCTTTTAGTCTTTAAGCATTTGTACCCAGAATAGAAGAGTCATAATGCTGTAGCAAATCTTCTGGATCATTGTAAATTGCGATCGCTCCCGACAGTTGTTCATCGCTAAAGCCACCGCAGCGCAAAGCAATTACACCTACCCCTGCTTTGCCGGCAGACTCAATATCATAAGGCGAATCTCCTAGCATCACGACTTTTTCAGGAGTCATTTCCCCTTTGTTCAAGGCAGCTTCTACAATGTCAGGAGCAGGTTTAGATGCTTCGGCATCATCGGATGTAGTGACTTCCGAGAGCAAATCATCTACTTGGGCAATTTTGAGCATGATCTCAAGTTCTTCAGAACTGGCTGAACTTGCAACAACCAGATGCAATCCCGATTTTTGCATCTTTAATATTAAGTTTCTGCTCCCATTGGCAGCAGTTATTTGCGGTATATATTTGTCAAATAATAGTTCTTTGCGTAGTTTAGCGATCGCTTTGCCAGTTCCTTCTTCACCATTTAATTCTGGCACTACTTTGGGAATCAGTTGATCTCCACCCATGCCCATGAGTGGTCTAACTGTTTCAAATGGCACTTCCAAGTCATAAGCTGCAAATGCCTCTACCCAGGAATTTGCATGAACATCATTACTTAAAACCAGCGTGCCATCAATATCTAAAATCACCCCTTCTAATGCCATGAAAAACCTCGGCTGACGTTTTGTTTGATAGCTGATGATGGCATGGCAAATAATTTACTTCATCGTCCTAACAGAAGAGAAGGGGGTTAGAGAAGAGATGGCGGTTCGTTAAAACAAAGAGTTTTAGCCTTAACCCAAGCGTATTGGCTTATAATTATCTGCAATTGCGATCGCGTTCGAGACGCTTAGGCGGACGCTAAGAAGCTTGTAGAATTTGTTAGTTAATAGGGTAGGCATCATTTACCGAATCCCTATTGGTAAGGGACTTCCAAATAAAAAAATATCCAATAACTCTTGTGGGGTGGGCGTCTCGCCATTGGTGTCAACTTAAGCCAAAAATAGCGTACTGATTGGGTGTTGTTCACCCGCCAGGGATTTACAATCCCTGGCGGACGTGCGGTTTCGCGTTAAGTTGACACCAGTGGCAAGATGCCCACCCCACAATATTAGATAATTTATTTCTTGGAGTTCCCTAAGAGGTCAAGATGGTACAAACACCCGCTAGTCCAGAAACCGAAACCTTATTGATTGAGTTGCCTAAGTCTATTGGGTTGTATGTTACCCAAGAACAGTTTGCTGCTTTAGCCGCAGCCAACCGAGACTTGAGACTGGAAAGAACCTCACAAGGAGAATTAATAGTCAACCCACCAACAGGCTGGGAAACTGGAGAGCGAAATAGCAGTATTTCGGGAGAATTGTATTTGTGGTGGCGTAATGCGGGCGAACCTGGTCAAGCCTTTGACTCTTCTACAGGATTCATTTTACCCAATGGTGCGACTCGCTCCCCCGATGCCTCTTGGGTGAGTAGAGAACGATGGCAGGCGCTTACTTCGGCACAAAAAGGAACGTTTGCTAATATCTGCCCCGATTTTGTAGTTGAGTTACGCTCTAGTTCAGATACCCTCAAGTCCCTGCAAGATAAATTGAGGGAGTATATCGACAATGGCGCTAAACTTGGTTGGTTAATCGATCCGCAGCAGCGACGGGTGGAAATTTATCGACTGGCTAAGGATGTGGAAGTGTTGGAGAATCCTGCTGAGTTGTCGGGTGAAGCGGTGTTGCCGGATTTTGTCTTGAATTTGCAACGGATGTGGGATTGAAAGCATGGCGATCGCTACGCGTTAATTATTGCGCTTTATTCTGTATTGCTATGTGTTGCTTTTGTGTAGATTGCAAAGGCTGAGTTACTAAATTGTAGTTAGCTTCAGCCTTTTTAACTGTATTTTCTGCTTCTTGCTTTTTATCATCATAATTTTTAGGAACTTGAGTTCGACTCAATGTATATAAGAATAAGATGCTTGTGAATAATAATAAACATACCGCTAAACCAGAACTCACCATTAACCACATGCGCCCTTGGCGAATTTGTCGGTAAGCTTCTTGTTGAGCATCAACTAATTGCAAGCGTTGTTCTCGCTCTCTAGCAAGTTCTGCTAATATTTCATTACCCTGTTGTTGGCGAATAAAAAACACGAGATAATCATGCACCAGTTGATAACGGTCAGCCGGAGATTCTGGTAAAAGCAACACTAACCTCGATGCCACAAAAATCTCTAACACCAAATCTAGTTTATCAGCTTCTATTGGCAAATCTGCGGCTAACTCAGCACGAGTCTTCAGGGGACGAGTACCATTTTCATCTGTGAGTAAATATAAAACCAGTCGAGCAACTTGTTCATTTTCTGCACCACAATCATGGATGACTTCTTCTAAAAATCGCTCAACCAGTTTTTCTTTAGTGCCAAATTGACGATACTTATCTAAAGTTGTAATTTTCTCAGTTTGCAGTTGCGTCCCCACAATTTGTAACTCAATCGGGCGGACCTCCCCCAATTCGCCTGCTAAATCCCGCACTAATTCATCGATGAGCGCAGTCTCCAAGTAAAAGTGAGAGCGTTCTGTTAAACTCTGCATAACTGCTTTAGCATCGGCTGGCGAAAAGTTACCCAAATAATAGCGAATATTTTTATCAAGAATATTATTATTAATTGCATTCAAATTAAACAGACGCTCTAACTCTAATAAATAATGTAAATAATCTTCCCGCAAAGACAGAATTACCTTGACAAAAGGAATATCTAAACAAACTCGCAAAAACTCATAAAATGCTCGTCGTTGACCTTGGTCTGGATAAACAAAGAAAAACTCCTCAAACTGGTCAAACATTAAAACCGTCAACAAATTTCGGTCAGCATTTCTCCGTAATTGTTCTAAAATAGCTGCTGAAGAATCAAGATTAGTAAATAATTGATTCCCTCTGACTTCCTCAAAAGCCTTAGCCAAACTCTGCCCCAACATCCCTACCCAATCTGTATAAACTCGCAACAAAATAGGTAAAGCATCTCGCTCACCAATTGCTTCCTGTTGCAACGCTGGGATTAATCCACCCTGCAAAATCGAGCTTTTCCCCACTCCTGACTGACCATGAATTACAGTCAATTTATGCTCACTCCCGCCAATTCTTTCTCGCAACCGCTTAACATCTTGTCCCCGACCAGAAACAGCAATTTCTTGAGCAATGGTTTCAGGATTTTCTACTTGGAACTGTCTAAGGCTAATTTCCTGTCGCTGCGGCTTGAGGTAAGATGCACCAACAAAGGCACGGAAACCATACTGTTGTTCAATTTGCAATTGTTCTTGCTTAATATTAAAAGCTTTAAGATATTCACCTTGTTCAAAGTAAAGTAAACGCAACCTTTCTAATATAGATATATATAATTGTGGGTTGTATCGATGATTAGTTTCAACCATTGCAGCTTTTAAATTAGTAATCGCTGCTTCAAATTGACCTAAACTCTGTTGAGATTTAGCTAAAATAAACCGATACCAACCAAATTCATTTGATTGTAAATTGGGTATCTCAGCTAATATTTGTAATGCTTGTCCTGCGAGTTCATGAGCTTCAGCCCAACGTGACTGTTCTAAGGCTACTTCGGCCAAAAAACCATAATCTTTAGCCAACTGCAACGACGTGCCATAATTTTCATGTAGCGGCAGAGATTTTTCAACAAGGCTTTGCAGCTCTGACCATGCTTGTAAACTTCGTAGCACTTCACCCAGTTTAGTAATATGTTTTGCAACTAAATCTGAACGTTGTGCTTGTTCAAAAATCTCAATAGCTTGCTGAAAGTAATTGCTAGACTCTTGCCAATAGCGTTGATTTTCTATCTGATTTTTTTCAGATTGGCGGTTATAAACTGAAGCAATATTAACGAGTAATATACCTTGTCGTTCTAGATAATTACTTTGTTGCCAGAACCCCAAGCTTTGTTGATAATGTGCTAAAGCAGAATCTATCTGGTCATGTAGATAATCATTTAAACCAAGAACAAACTCTAAACTTGCTTGAAGTGTTGCCTCTAATACTTCTCCTCGATTTTGCAAATCTTGACGGGCGGTTTCTAGCTCCCGGCACATTTGGGAATTGGGCGTGATATTACCAGCAAAGATTTCATAACTTTTTTGCTGAAGGAAATTGACTAACTCATCAGTAGGGTTTTCAAACTCAATTATAGTTGCCCAATTTTCTAAATCAGCTGCTAATCGAATAAATTTTTGGAGAACTGAATCATTAACCCACAACAATATCGGAAATGGGAAGTTCTTTCTAAACTCCTCTCGCACTTGGTTAGCTGAAGTCAGAACTTTATCAATATCTTTAACCGACTCCAAACCAAAAATCATCAATCTAGGTGGCTGTTCATCTCCCAGTTGTTCGCGTATATTTATGTAAAGCATTTTGACTGATGCAGGTAAAGTAATTTCGCGAATGCGTACAGGAGATAATTGGTGCAGGCGTTGCACCACACGCTGACATAAAGCAGCATAGTTACAGCGCAGCAAAATCAGCGAAAATTCTCCGTGAGATAACGAGATTGCCCGTACCAGTGTATGCAAGGAGCGAACATTGTCTAGAGTGTGTATGTCTTCCACTTGTTTGACATTAGTATCCGACTTAAACTGGTCTTGGTCGTTACTTATAGTCATCTTGATTAATAAGCGATCGCAAACTAGCTTCTAGTTCTGGATCTAATGAGTAGTTATGAGTTTGTAATTCTTTCCAAGCTAGCTTAACTTCAAAACGCCGCTCCATATCAACATTTAAACCTGTACATGGGTTATTATTTACACTCTGCAAAATAAATGTGAGTAACTCTTCAGCAGTCATCGCAAACTCATAATATCCTCCCACCCAACTCCAGAAATCCGGTACAAATTTAAATTTTGCTTGTATTTCGTCAGTAATCCACAAGATTATTGGGAAACGAAAGTTACGAAACTCATCTCGTACATAATTGGCCGCAATCAGAACTTGATCTATATCATTTACTGACTCCAGACCAAATATCATCAAAGCCTGTGGCTGCTCATCCGCCAGTTCGTTCTTAATAGTTGTGTACAGAGTTGTGCTGAAATTAGGCATATCTAACTTTTTAATGTCCCCAGGTAAACCTAACTCATACCATAGCTTTTGCAACTGTTTTATCATCCGCTTTCGCAAACTTGTATAGTTACAGCGTACACAAATCAGTGAAAAATCTCCTTGGGAAAGTTTAATTGTTCGTATCAACGATTTCAACGATTCTTCGTTGATAAGTTTGGCATTCTTTGGCGAGTACAAATCAGCCATAAAGTCTTGGAAAAACTTCCTTATTAACTAATAAATTTCAAATAGCTTGCTTTTTGAACGATATAGGTTTAAAAAAGGAGAAGCTCGAGGAGCAACGTATAAATTAGAGTTTTAAACCTCTTTCCTTGCAGGGGAAATTTTAGAAAGAGGTCAAAATAAATTTATCAGACTACATTAGTAAATGATTCCGCTAACCAGCTAAGTAGATCATCGCACAAAAATAGAGAAAGTATACTAAGAAATAGTAATCGAATTGAACACTTGCTCTACTTGCGTTAAACCACAGGCTCCAGGTCTTTCAGCCCAAGTCAAAAGTGCAAATGTACGTTCGTTTTGGTTGGCAGGCATCGAAGGAACTTCGGCTGAGGGTGGGTTGAGGACAAACACAAGCATGTTGAACTGTTGTATGGATAAAGCATTTAGTTTTCTCATCAAATCTAAACGCTCTTGCTGATTCCACACTTTCTTGATTGAATGATTTACTCTAATAGAACCCGTAACACTTTCCTCCGTAGAGTTACCAGGATATTGAACTTTATCTGGTGCTACACGCTCACTGCTGATAGTACCTGGAAATGGAGGAGCTTGAGATGGTTTACCACGTTCACTAAATGCTCCTAAGATGGCGCTGCAAGCATCCTGTTCCGGAAGACCAACAATGTCAACATAGATAATAGGCTTATGTAGCCCTACAAGCTCACATTTTTCTATACGAATGGGGATAAGCTTTCGGTTCTCTCCTTGAGGATCATCTGCAAATGCAGCAGCCCATTCAGACTTAGTATACAAACCTTCAAGATAATTTTGCGATAAAATAGCAATTGTTTTTTTAGTCTTAACTGCCGCTTCTTGCATTTTCAAAGCAAAATTTTCACCGGAACGAAAATCCCAGACATCAAGCACAACTGAGTAATTTGCTTCTTCCAAAACCCATGCAATCCATGTAGCCCATTTTCTGTCTACTGTACTGTAACTAATAAAAAAGTCTTTCATCTGATTATCCTCTTGAACCTTCGCCAAAAATGGATTTAGCATAAACCAACGTCCATCCTCATCAAAGTATTCAAATATAAACCTACGTTGCATACTTTGAAGTAAATCGGATTTTTCTTCTTCTTTCCTCACATTTTGTTCTTTGATTAATTTTTCTAAAAATTCCCAATCATCTTTAGTCATTTCTCCTGTTAATCTATCGCGCCTCTTCCTAATTACAATATCTAAAGTATTGCGGATGATCGGAAGTTGTTCTTGTTGTTGAAGACAGCTATAAAGTAGTCCTAATAATTCTGATATATGCCCAGCGCTCATTAGGCATAATCGATCTAAGGTTTCTGGGCTATCAAACACCTTTGTAATTAAATCTAATTGCTGTTGATTATCAATACTTGAAAAGATAATGTCTGGAAAAGCTCTTTTTAGAACCATGTAGCGCATTAGAGCTATACCTTTGTCATAAATTCCACCTGAACGCAGTTGCACAGGAACTGTAGACAAGACTTTAGGAGTCCCCAGACGATGTAATTTAGCACTATGGTTTAAGACAATTAGAGCTAATGGAATCGTGTAGATCACGTGGCATTGTAATTTACGTAATCGTTCATCTGGATCTATAAATGAATTTACCCAATCATTGATATCTTTAATATCCAAACGGTCTAGATTATCGACAATAACAACTAATCCTTTCTTCTTTAGCAGTTTTAATTTTTCATTAGCAATATTAAATATTTCTTCATTTATGTGTTTAACAACTCTATTTGTTTCAAGTTCTAAATAGTCCCTTCGTCGCTTACGGAATTCTGGATTATTCTTGATATTTTTTATAATTTCAGCATTGAATTCTTCCGTAAATACATATGACTCAGAAATATTTATTGATCTTGGCAACAATTGTGATATTTCAGCTAATAGTTTAACTAGTGACTCTGGTCTGACTGTAATTTGAATTTTTTGTAAGCTAGTAATAACTCTAATAGCAATTGCTAATAAGATATCGCTTACAATAACTTTGGTAAAGTCTAAATCCTGACTGGACTGAAAGTAAATGACATGAAACCCCGAATTTTCTAATTCTGCTTTGAGACGTAGTAGTTCAATAGACTTGCCACAACCATCATGCCCGGTCAGAAGTTGACAAGTTGGTTCATCGGGAGAAAGAAATGTGATTGTTCTTACTAATTCAGCAACAATATCGCTCTCTCTTACTGATGAACAATTAATATAGTACGGCAAATCTTCTGCAATCTCTGGAATTGAAGTTGTACTGCGAGGCTTACATGCTTTACTAAATCTCCTGAAATCGACTACCATGAAAGTTGATTTTTATCATTCAATTGTTTACCAAAAGCAAATACAGCACTGCTGTATTCAAATAATTTATATTCTAAATTCTTTTACCTCTGCCAAAATTGGATTGATATCAAACCAAGAACCATCCTCATTCCGGTATTCAAATACAAACATACTACGGAGTAAAAGTTCATATCTTTCATGACCTCTCAAGTTTTTCTCTTGCGCCACCTCACGCAGTAATTCCCATTCATCGGGTGTAATTGCCAAAGTTAGCTCATTGCGGCGTTGTTTAATCACTCTATTTATACACTCTTGCGACAAAGGTGGGTCTTCTTGCTGAAGACAGCGAAACAACAGCATCAACAAGTTACGCAAATGACCACCGCTAACTCGGCAAAGTCGCTCTAAAGTATCAGGACTATCAAAAACCTCGGTAATTAAATTCCGACTTTGTTCCCAACTGACACCAGGAAAAGCCCTCGCCATGACCATCTGTTGCAGCAGTACAATTCCCTGTGAGAATTGCGAACCATTTTGTAATTCCACAGGAACCATCGGCAAAACCTTGGGGTCTACGCCAAAGCGATTTGTTAACCTTCCTAAAGCGTTGGAAAAAATCAACACTAACGGAATTGTATAAACAACATGACAATTTAGCTGGTTTAACTGTTCTCCCCGTTCCACAAAGAGATATTCTGGCTGATAATGACCGGAAGGTTTTTGAGAATTATCCACTCTGTCGAGATTATCTATAATTACCACCAGTCCTTTTTTACCCTGCTGCTTGAGTTTTTCTCTAGCAGGCCTGAGCAATTCTTTATTAATTGATTCTAAAATGCCATTGGTGCGCGGTTCTAAATATTGCCGTAACTGCCCGCGAAGTTTAGGGCTATCTTTAGTTTTGTCGGTAATCTTGGCAATACCTACAGATAATTCAGCTTCTACCCCAATGTCTAGCTGTGTTTGCAAAAACTCTGAAATTTCGGTAAATAGATTTTTAAAGTATCCTGGTTTCAGGTTAATTTTGATTGCTTCTAGACTTTGACTCACCTCACGAGCTACTGCTAATAAAATATCTGTAACATCAATATCAGCCATATCCAGGCTTTGGCTAGACTCGAAATGAACCACATGAAATCCTTGCTGCTCTAACTCCGCTTTTAGCCGCAGTAACTCAGTGGATTTGCCAGAGCCGATATGTCCGGCAAATAATTGACAGGTAGGCTGCTCAGGTGAAAGGCGGGTGATAGTTCGCCCAAGTTCTTCAATAATCTTGGCACCACGCACTTTAGAGAAATCAATATAATATTGTCTATCCTCCGGTTTGCTCATAACCAGAGTCTTACTGGGGTTGCAAGCTTGAAAAAACCTGACTAAATCTAGTTTCATCACAAATCACCCGAAATCAGCCTGATGCTCTTGCCCATTTCAGTCATTATACAGACGATAAAGCGGCTATTTCGGAAAAAACTTCTTCAAAATGACTGATTAAAGGACTTCCAAATAAAAAATATTCAACTACTCCTTGTGGGGTGGGCGTCTCGCCATTGGTGTCAAGTTAAAGCAGATGCCCAGATGTCAAGCGACCTTGCGGCGTTG